>JAHEME010000191.1:2814-6198 GCA_024643825.1 Chloroflexota bacterium
CTGCCCGTTCGAGGCGATTGTTAAACAGGGGATGGTCTCCCTGCCAGGGTAACAAGATGCATCGACGCCAGTTTTAGGGCGTGGTAGACTTGGCTGGAGGTTCTGCAAAGTGAAGTTTCGAGGATTTGATGGTCAACAAGAAGATACTCATCGCAGACGATAACCAGATGAACCGCGAGCTTCTAGGGGATGTACTGGAACGCTTCCAGCCGCTGGGGGTAGAAGTGCTGTACGCGGTTAATGGGGCGCAGGCTTTTGAACTCGTACAGAAGGAAAAGCCTATGATGCTTTTCCTGGACCTCATGATGCCGGACATGTCCGGTTATGAAGTCGCCCGAAAGATCAAGGGGGATGAGTCTCTCAAGGATACACATATTATCGTCGTCAGCGCCAGGACAGAACAAGAGGATGCGAATCAGTCGCAGGAAGCTGGCGCGGATGACTACGTCAACAAGCCCTATGACATCCGCTTGATCCGCCAGAAGGTGAAGGATTTTCTCGACGCGATGGATGCTTCTCCAGATGGAGGGGAAACGAAGCCGCCAAAGGCTAAGGCTCGGAAGTCGAAGAAGGCAAAGCCCAGCGAATAGGTCTACCTGCCTTTTCTCATTCCTGATCGAAGAGACGCCTCCCCCCGATCACAACCAGCACGTCCTCGGCAACAGCCACCAGAGGATCAGGAAGTCCCAGCCCTTTTGTCAGGGCGCGTCGTGTGTGATAACTCACATAAGAAGTCACGACTGCCGAGGTCCCACCCAGCAGTGCCCCCGTAATGCGACGCCCACTCTTTGCTTCACTAAGGGCAGCCCCGGCAGCCGCGCCAAAGAAGAAACGCCCTGCCAGCGGAAGGACGGCAATGCGAGCCGGAGTGAATGGTAGCTTGTCTGCACCCATTTCCCCTGCCGCCATTACCTTAAAGGCGACAGCGGCAACCGGCGAGGAGAACCAACCAGCCGGGCTGGACGGATCGGTTCTATGCCGAGAGAGGTATTCACTGACACGCGTTGGCCCTGCCATGCTGCGCATGCCGGAAAGTGCGCCGACGCCAAGCACCTGCATGATGAGTTTCATCGGGGACACTCCTAAAACGACAGCTTTCAGCCTAGAAACAAGATCTGGAACTGGTATGAGTATAGCGAAGCTGGGTGCATCGTACCTCCGTCATCGATCCCCATGATGCTCGCCATTCTCAAATCGGTTATCATGTTGTTGTTAATCCGATCCTGACAGAGACTATGCACCCTTCAGAAACTTTCACCAGCTATGCCCGCATCGACCTGGATGCGCTGACCGACAACGTCCGGGCGATCAAAGCGCACATTGGGCCGAATGTATCCCTGATCGGCGTGGTCAAGGCAAATGCCTATGGGCACGGGTTGATTCCTGTAGCAATGGCAGTGCTCGCGGCGGGGGCTTCGCGCCTGGCAGTGGCGCGTGTTGACGAAGGGATCGCGCTGCGCAAAGCGGGGATTACCGCACCTGTGCTGGTGATGGGGTATTCCCTTCCGGAGGAAGCTCGGTTTTTCGTTGAATATCAACTAACGCCAACGCTGACTTCACTTGACGCCGCCAGAGCACTCTCAGATCAAACACGCGCGCTAGGCCGCCGAGTTACGATTCAGGTGAAAGTGGATAGCGGAATGGGTCGGTACGGCCTTCTTCCCGATGACGTGCTGCCATTTGTTTCACAGATCATCGCTCTCCCCGGTTTGGAATTGGAAGGCATCTTCACCCATTTTGCATCTGCTGATTCGGCAGATCGAACGTTCACCCGGCATCAGTTTTCTGTCTTCATCGGCGTGCTGGAAACATTGTTCAAGGTGGGCATCAAGCCCCGACTGCGCCATGCCGCGAACAGCGCGGCGACGCTCGATCTGCCAGAGACTCACCTTGATGCAGTACGCGTGGGGATAGCGTTGTATGGATTACATCCCTCCGGGGAAGTGAAGTCATCAGTAGAACTGCGCCCCGTGCTCTCGCTACACAGCCACGTTGCACGGCTGCATACCGTCGCGCCGGGGTCGAGCGTGGGCTATGGTCGCACCTTCATTGCCCGCCGCCTAACACAGGCGGCCCTGATCCCGGTTGGATACGGAGATGGCTATCATCGGTCACATTCCGGGCGGGCAGAGGTGCTGATCGGTAAGCGGTTTGCGCCCATTCTGGGCCGCGTATCGATGGATCAGATTGTGGCGGATGTGACATCAATCCCCGGAGTCTACGAGAATGACGAGGTGGTGCTGCTGGGCTTGCAGGGTGAGGAGCGCATTACTGCCGAAGAGGTCGCAACCTGGGCCGGGACGATCAATTACGAAGTCACAACTTCCCTGCTGCCGCGCCTACCACGAGTCTATGTGAGGGATGGGGAAATCGTGAATGTGATTCGGATGATCACCCCCTCTTGAATCCTCTTCAAGAATTGTTGACGCGTACTCATGAATAGGGTAATATTCCGCCGCTTTGCAGGTTGGGTCTCTCGAGAGGATTTTTGAGGGAAGACCCGGCGCATGCTATAATGAAGTGATGCGCCGACGTAGCTCAGTTGGTAGAGCGATGCTCTTGTAAAGCATAAGTCGTGGGTTCGAGTCCCACCGTCGGCTTCAACTGAGGATGTAGTTTTCCCAGTTACCTTACTAACATGGGTCCGTGTCCCGAGCGGCAAAGGGGGAGGACTGTAAATCCTCTGGCAGACGCCTTCGTAGGTTCGAGTCCTACCGGGCCCACTATAGGTTGCATTTCGCTGGGATGACAGGGAGCCATGAATCTCGGCGAGCAGTATGCAGTTCAGTTAGTTGAATAGATCGATCAGTGCCAGGGGTTCTGGTCACTATGCAGGTTCGACTCCTGCCTGATCATTTTGTCATCCGGCGTAGAGTGACGTGGGGATGTAGCTCAACGGGAGAGCACTGCCTTTGCAAGGCAGGGGTTAGGGGTTCGAATCCCCTCATCTCCACCTGTGTCCCTCTATCATACGGTTGGCAACGGTTGTGATGCCCACGTAGCTCAGTCGGCAGAGCGCATTCTTGGTAAGAATGAGGTCATGGGTTCGAATCCCATCGTGGGCTCCATATTCTGTGTGCTGGAAGCCCGGTTGTGGGCAGGCATCTTGATTATTGTTGGAGGAAAAGAGAATGGGAAAAGCAGAGTTTAAGCGGGACAAGCCTCATGTGAATGTGGGGACGATTGGACACATCGACCACGGCAAGACGACCCTGACCGCAGCCATCACGAAGGTGCTGGCGATGAAAGGCGAGGCAGAGTTTCGTGCGTTCGATAGCATCGACAACGCACCCGAAGAGCGCGAGCGCGGGATCACCATCGCGATTGCGCACGTCGAGTACGAGACCGATGCCCGTCACTACGCGCATGTGGATTGCCCCGGCC
>JAHEME010000192.1 GCA_024643825.1 Chloroflexota bacterium
ACCTGCGCAGGACTGGCAAAGGTTACATTCTCGATCTGAATGGCGGCGACCTGCTGGAGGCGGATGTGGTGATCGTGACTACGCCTACCTATGCCGCCGCTGATCTGGTCGAGGAGTTGGTTCCTGAAGCGTCAAAGATGCTTCGGGCGATTCGTTATGTCAGTACGGGAACCGTTTCGCTCGCCTACCGCGCGGATCAGATACACCATCCACTGAACGGGTTTGGGCTGGTGATCCCCCGCAGTGAGAATCGGCCTGTAAATGCCATTACCTGGACTTCCACCAAGTTCGACCACCGCGCCCCTGAAGATCATGTTCTGCTGCGGGTGTTCTTTGGCGGATCGCGCCGCCCGGATATGATGGAAAAGCCCGATAGCGAACTGCTGCCCATCGTTCGCTCCGAGTTATCGGCGCTGATGGGAATTGAAGACGAACCCGCGTTGCACCGCATCTATCGCTGGCATCAGGGCAATCCACAGTATGATGTCGATCATCTCCATCGAGTGGATCAAATCGAAGCCGCGCTGCCCGCTGGACTCTTCCTGACAGGCAGCGCCTACCGGGGCATTGGCGTCCCGGATTGTGTCCACCAGGCGCAGCAAACTGCGCAGCAGGTGCTTAAGACAACCGATATTCTGAGCCACGCAAGAGAGAATTCATGAAGACAACACGCTCTGAACAATTATTCCAGCACGCAGCAACCCTGATCCCCGGTGGCGTCAACAGCCCGGTGCGCGCGTTTCGCAGTGTAGGCGGAGTGCCTCGCTTCATCAAACGCGGCCAGGGGGCGTATCTCTGGGACGAGGACGAGAATCGCTACATTGACTATGTGCTCTCCTGGGGGCCATTGATTCTGGGGCATGCCTATCCGGCAGTAGTCGAGGCGCTTCAGGAGGCGGTGATACGCGGAACAAGCTATGGAGCGCCGACCGCGCTGGAGAGTGATCTGGCAGAATTAGTCATTTCCACCGTGCCTTCGATAGAGATGATCCGGTTTGTCAACAGCGGCACAGAGGCAACGATGACGGCGCTGCGGTTGGCACGCGCCTACACGGGACGGGAAAAGATCATCAAGTTTGCCGGGAATTATCATGGTCATGCCGATATGCTGCTGGTGCAGGCGGGGAGCGGCGTCGCCACGCTGGGGCTTCCCGATTCGCCGGGCGTGCCTGCGGCGGTGGCGGCGGATACACTGACGGCTCCCTACAACGACCTCGACGCGGTGAGCCAGATCTTCGCGCAATATCCCGACTCGATTGCTGCTGTGATCGTCGAGCCAATTGCCGCCAACATCGGTTTTGTGCTGCCTGAGCCGGGATTTTTGCAAGGACTGCAAGACCTGTGCCGGAAGCACGGCACGGTGTTCATCCTTGATGAGGTCATGACGGGGTTTCGCGTCGCGCCAGGTGGCGCTCAGGAAGCCTGGGAACTTGACCCCGACCTGACAACGCTGGGCAAGGTAATCGGCGGGGGGCTGCCAGTCGGGGCCTATGCGGGCAAGCGGGAGATCATGCAGACAGTCGCTCCCGCCGGGCCGATGTATCAGGCAGGGACGCTCTCCGGGAATCCACTGGCAATGACTGCCGGGCTGGCAACCGTTCGGGCGTTACTGGAACCGGGTGTGTTTGGTCAGATTGCGGACAGTACGACTCGATTGATTGAAGGGATCAAAGAGGCCTCCAGATCGGCGGGAGTCCCGCTTCAGGCCGGATACGCTGGTACGATGTTTGGCTTCTATTTTCTGAACGAAGAAGGCGCATCGATCACCAACTATGCGGAGGCCAAACAATACGCGGACTCAGAAAAATATGGCCGCTTCTTCCATGCTATGTTGGAACGTGGAGTTTACTTCGCCCCCAGTCAGTTTGAGGCGGGCTTCATGAGCAACGCCCACAGCGCAGATGAGATCGAGTCGACCATGCAAGCAGTTGAAACGGTGTTTCAAGGGCTGTAACAGCATCCCTCGTCTGAGAGCATTATTAGAACTTAACGCATCCGCCCGACTTTATTGTCGGGCGGTTTTTGGTTTGAGCACAAAACGAGCCGATTCCGGTCGCGATCTGTTGATTACTCCCGACAGGCTCTAGATGACATCTTTTCGCTTTTGGATGATCAGGATCGCGACAAATAAAATTCCGATGATAATCCCCTGCGCAATCCACGTGGTTGTGACTTTGGCAGTATAGGCCACAAAATCCCGCTTGTTCACAAACGTCCAGCCCATATCCCGGTTAAGCTGATTCACAAGTGACTCGGCAGGTTGTACCGATGCCCTCCGTGCAATCTGCCATGCAGCAAGGTCAGTCTGGTATTGCACCATCGTTGCTTGAAAGATATCAGCCTCCGCTGAAAATCGCTGGACATCATCACGATAAGCGTTCTGAATTTCAGTCGCCTGCGTTTCCCAATCTTGCAACGCGGCAAAATAATCAGCCATCGCGACCAGATCAGACTGATCCTCTGGCTCAACAGGTCGTGGTGGGAGCACTGGTTCCGCTGGCTCTGGGCGCAGCGGGGGAGGCTCGGCTGGCGGTGGTTCGTCAATCAGAGGATTATAGAACTGCCCTAGGCCAGGGAAGTTACACGACGTGGAATCGAGCATGGTCAACCCCATACAGTTACAACCCATATCCTCCTTATCTTGCTCCGTGAGCGCATCACGCTGGTCTTTGGGTAAGTCCCAACAAGCATCGCGGGCCACATCGGAGCCGACCCCGGTAATCGACATCAGTGCTTCATAAGGCCACCGGGTTGGGATTGGGAATGTCAGTGTAGGAGGTAATGGGATCAGCGCGCCGCCTAAAACGATCTGCGGAATCAGCAGAAGAATCACGATCAGAGGGGCCGAATTCGAGTTCGGGGCGATGGCAGAGGAGAACAACCCTACCATCATTCCCGCCATCGTTGCCAGAACCATCGTGATGTAGATCATGATGAATTCTGTCGCGCCGCCCGGCATCCGGAACGCCAGATAGCGAATGATTGTATAGGCAGCCGCTTGATACAGGGCGAGCAGAACAGCGACCCAGACCTTCGACATGATGTAGGGGAATATCTTCAGATTGACCAGCCGCTCACGCCGGTAGATGTCTTGCTCTTTTACGATCTCGCGCATGGTCGCGAGTGCGCCGATCATCACCCCATTGAGCGGCATCAGAAACAGCACAATCAACACACTGAATACATTACCCTTATAGAAATCGAAGGCATCCGGCCCTAGCAGAACCGCCAGCAAAAAGTCAATCAGGCTGATCAGGGGCGCTGCTCCCAGCATCAAGAGCAAGCCAAAACGATCCCGCGTAAGAATCTTCATATTGCGGGAGGAAAGAATCAAGAATTGCCGAAATGGCAACAGAAGACTGTTATTCATAGAAGATCCCCTCTAGCGTGCGGCCTGCTGCGGATTGCTGACAAAGCGGTTCCGGCTCTGAAGCGGAGTAACAATGTACTCCCCATAAGCAGCAGAGTTATAGTAACGCTCCGCCCAAACTGCTGCCGACCCCAGTTGGGAATTATCCAGAATGGCATAAATCTCGTCGAACTGGATAGCGCGGTTGAGCCGATTCTGTTCAGAACGATACGGCTCAAAATACTTGAGGGCTTCATCGGGCGGCCCAAACCATGCAAGATAGCCACCACGCGCCAGAAAGATCACTTTGTCCGCCAGCATCACATTCTTGGTTGCATGGGTGATCAGGACGATGGTGCGGCCTTGATCAGCCAGCCGCCGCATCAACTGCATCAAAGAAGTTTCTGTTCCAGGGTCAAGCCCTGTCGTCGGCTCATCTAAGAAGAACAGTCCCGGCTTCGTTAACAATTCAACGCCAATGGAAACACGTTTCTGCTGACCTCCGCTGAGGCCGTTGATCTGCACATCCTTACGGTGCAGCAGATCAAGGTCTTCAAGAACTTCTTCCACTCGACTGTGGCGCTCTTCCTTCGAAGTATCCGGTGGCATACGAAGTTGAGCCGTGTAATCGAGCGCCTCAAAAATCGTTAGCTCCATGTGAATGATGTCTTTTTGAGGCACAAAGCCAATTCGATTTCTTACCGCAGAAAAATTCTTATACACATCAATATCATTGATATAGACCTTCCCATGCGTCGCTGGGCGATAACCCGCTATCGAATCGACTAGCGTGGACTTGCCACCCCCACTTTGACCAACTACGACGATGAACTCACGTGGGTGAAACACTACAGAGATATCCTGGAGGATGTTGAGGTCTTTGCGTACCCACTTGCTTAGACCTACGGCTTCTACCAGAAGCCCCCCTGATTCTTCGTACTGTGCAAGATTGTTCTTACCCATCACAAATGTGTAAGACCCAATCGTGATCGTGTCATTGTCTTGAAGCCAGATATCACCCTTGACGCGCTCACCATTCACGAAAGTTCCATTGGAAGAGCGCAGGTCTCGCACCCGATACCGCTGCCCGACCCGTTCTACCTGTGCGTGGAAGCGGGACACATTCGGGATGTTCAGTACAACATCGTTGGTTGGGTCACGGCCGATTGCAACGATATTCTCATCTCCAAACGTGATGGTGCTGCTCCCTGCACCTGCTTCGACCTCACCGGGTGAATTGTAAACCATACTCACTAACAAACCGGGGTCCTGCCCCCCGATGCGCAGCCGAGAATCATGGCGCAATCGTTGAGAGCCAGAAATCGGGCGGCCCTCATACTGGACGGGATTTCCCGCATCCGGGGAAGGCACGATAGAGTACCCGCCATTCTCTCGGATCAGCCGGGCATGAGCGCGGGATACGATAATGGAGTTGATGACAATATCATTATCTGGAGATCGCCCAATCGAATATTCAGGCTGGGTCAGCGTATAAATACTTGTTTCGTCTCCCGCGATAGTCACAGCTAGGAGGGGCGGCTCTTTTGTGCCCTGCGGCATGTCGAAGTCTTCCATCCCGCCCAGCATAGTAGCGCCAACATCATACGAAGCAGGAGGTTGCTGCACCTCGGCGGGCCGAGAGACTTGCTTGGAAACTCGAGTCTCGACGGGGCGCTTGATCTCTGGATCCGGCTCATGAACGGGGGGCGCAGAGGGTAGTGTGCCAACTCCTTCGATTGCCGTCATATCCGGGGTTTCGACCATAGTAGCGCCAGCCGCGCTCTGAGATGCTGTCGGGGGCATCTGAAGCCGCAGCCAGACATTTCGGCCCAGGCCAATCCGATCGCTGTTGTACAACTGTGTTGGCTGGTCAATCCGATTGTGATTTACGTAGGTTCCGTTGCTGCTTCCCAGGTCTTCGATGTAATACTGGCCCTCTTGCAGAAAAAAGCGTGCATGCCGTCGGGAAACACCCGGAGCTTCAATCACAATATCCAGCGACTCATCACGACCCGCCAACAGTTCTTGTTGGTTCAATTCAAATTCACGACCCGATGAGCCTTCTAACATCAATAGAGGAAAGGCTTGAGAACTCACTTAAACATCCTTTACCATTTGCCCTGAATAGGTTGTAGCAGCGGAATGTAGCATCCCCTACAACGAGAGAATACAGCAGGCCCCTGTGAGCAAGCAACTGCTTTGTCCGTTCTACTTTTCTATGATATAAACTGTACGTGCTCTTATTGTCAAACGCAAAATGGACGCTACAGGAACCTCATAGAGACAGCTATCTGTTCGCTTCGGCAGATGGTATATATTCTCCTGTTTTCTTCACAATTTCCTCGCGTATCCCCACAGCACGAAACCTTACTTTCGCCGCGTGAGTGCCCCGTTGTAGAATCAATGAGAATGTTCGAGCATAACTGGTTGGTTTATTTCAGGAGATCCCGGTAGATGTCTGGTAAATTTCCTATTACACCTGAAGGAGCTCCTTCTCTAGCTACTCTGGTTGATCTGCTCCGCTGGAGAGGGGTGAACGATACAGATCTGCTCGCCTATCGCTTCCTCGAAAACGGAGAGACAGAGTCAGCCACGATAACCTATGGCGAACTCGACCGCCAGGCAAGGTCTGTTGCCGCATGGTTGGAAGAACATGCAGCGCCGGGAGAGCGTGCCTTGCTTCTTTTTCCCCCCGGTTTGGATTACATTGCCACCTTTTTCGGTTGTTTGTATGCGGGGGTCATTGCTGTTCCTGCGTACCCGCCTCGACTCAATCGGCCTGTCCCGCGAATACAAGGTATCGTCGCCAGCACAGAGGCAAAGGTTGCGCTAACGACATCCACCAT
>JAHEME010000193.1 GCA_024643825.1 Chloroflexota bacterium
ATCGCAACGAGGTTGTGGATATGTGGGTGCAAAATGGCATTTCGGTCGATTCAGCCGAGTTGAAATCGGCAGCCGATACCTTTGCCCGCGATGTGTATCCTACTGTGCGAGATGTATTTGGCAGCGAATGGACACCCGGCATTGATAACGATCCTCGGCTCGCCATTCTGCATGTACTTACGTTGTCGGCAAATGTCGCCGGGCAATACGTCCCTGCCGACGAATACCCTGTGGAGGTATATCCCTACTCTAATGAGCGCGAGATGTTCTATATGAGCCTGCTCGCCTCGGATGTAGGCTCTGATGAGTATATGTCCACGCTGGCCCATGAATTCCAGCACATGATCGGCTTTCACGGTGACGGCAACGAACAGACCTGGATGGACGAAGGTATGTCCCAGCTTGCCCAGCGGATTGCCGGGTATGATACAGCCTTCACCCACTACAATTATCTGTTTGATTCGCGCGTTCCCCTGAATAGCTGGTCGCCCGATTTCCGTGCCAGCTACTCAAACTATGGCGCGGGGTATCTGTTCAATTTGTATGTGTGGGAGCAGTTCGGAACAGATGTAGTTCGGGAGATCGCCAGCAGCTCCGCCGGAGGGCTGGAATCAGTAGACGAGGTACTTTCCACACAGGGCACGTCCGTCGATGCGGTGTTCGCAGATTGGATCGTAGCAAACTACGTCAACGATCCCACCATCGCCGAGGGGCAGTATGGCTACACCACTGAGTCGCTGATCCCGGTTTGCCCACGCCGTCGCCTCGCAGAAGCCCAGGTGCAGCGCCCAGAAAACACCCTCCCTCAATACAGTGCCAGCTATATCGAATTGGAAGGGCAGGGCGAGTTTATCATCGATTTTCGCGGCGATACCACAGTCCCCCTGATCACCGCTAACGCCTATAGTGGACGCTCGTTCTGGTGGTCAAACCGAGAGAACAGAAGTGGTACAACGCTCACCCACGCGTTTGATCTCACCAACCCCGCGCATGCCACCCTGCAATTCTGGACATGGTATGACATCCAACAGGATTTTGATGTGGGCTATGTCGAAATTTCCACGGATGGCGGGAAAACGTGGAATTTCCTCACAGGTACGCACATGATGTTTGAAGACCCGGAGTTCGAGTATGGCCCACACTACACCGGGTCAAGCGGCGGCGGCACGCATCCCCTGTGGACAGCAGAAAGCATCGACCTAACAGCCTATGTGGGGCAGGAAGTCCTCGTCCGCTTTGAATATGTCGCCGATACCAAATCAGATGGTCTTGGCTGGGCCATTGATAACATCCGCATCCCAGAGATCGACTATCTGTATGATGCGGAACAGGCAGAAGACGCATGGACTGCCGATGGCTGGGTACGAACATCGAACCTTGTGCCGCAGCACTGGGCTGTCAGTGTAGTGACTTATGATGGCGGAACAACGGTGACTCCCCTCACCATCATGCCAGATGGCTCGGCATCAGCGTCAGTCATGCTTGGCCCGGAAGCGCGCAAGGCCACCGTGATTGTGGGCGCAATGGCTCCTAGTACCGGGGTGAATGCCACCTATCACCTCACCATCGGCGGTACGGGGGTGATGGATTCTCTTCGCCCTCCGCCGGGTGTGCTGCTTCAGGATGATTTTGAAAGCCCTTGCAGCACTTTCACCTCGTTTGTACTGCCTGATTACCGCTTTGGCTACCAGGACGGTCGCTACGAGATCGCCATTGATGTCGAAGATACAATCATCTGGGGCTACGCCCAGCAGGATTTCACCGATGTGGTGATCGATGTCGATACTGTACAGGAAGACCCTGCCCCCGATAGCAGCACCGGGATCATCTGCCGCTACGAAGACGAATACAACTACTACCTGTTCGAGATTCGCAACGATGGCACGTTCCAGATTTTCGGAGTCGATGATTACGACGAGCTAGTTCTTCAGGAATGGACAGCTTCCTCTGCAATCAACACCGGGCAGGGGGCAGTCAATCATCTGCGCGCCTCGTGCGTAGACGATACGCTCTCGTTTGCCGTCAATGGAGTCACGCTTGCTACCGTCACCGATAAGAACATCCATCGGGGCGATATCGGCTTCAGCGCCGGGACGTTCGATACCGGGGGTATTCTGGTCGCTTTTGATAATCTGGTAGTGATCAAGCCGTGAAAAAGGGAAGCCAGGTCAGGGGTGGGTTTGAAGAAGCGTGCGAATCGCTGCTTCCGAAATGGGGCCTACCCGTAGAATCTGGATACCCTCACCGCTGAACTCAACCACGGTGGAAGGCAGTCCTCCCGGACACGTGCCTCCATCCATCACCAGATCAACGGCGGGCAAGGCCGCCGTTGCTTCTTCAGCAGTGAGCGAGTTTGGCCCACCGGAACGGTTGGCGCTGGTCACTGCCAGCGCGCCACCGCACGCGCGGAGAATCGCACGCGCCGCCTCATGATCGGGGATGCGCAGGCCAATAGTCGAGTAGGCTGATACGATAGCGGGGATGTCCGTTCGTTTGGGGATCGCTATTGTCAATGCGCCAGGCCAGAAAGCTTCCGCCAAACGCCGAGCAGGTTGAGGAACTTCGGCTGCGACCTGGCTCATCGCAGCGAGATCAGAGATCAGGATCGGGATCGCCTTCTCCGGTGGTCGCTGTTTGGCAGCATACAAAGCCGCGACAGCATCCCCCTGCCACAAATCGCATCCCACGCCATAGACGGTATCCGTGGGAAGGATCACCAACCCTCCGGCGCGGATCACCTCAGCGGCACGAGATTGCGCATCAGGATGATCAGCAGCCAGCCACTCGGTCATAGCGCTTCCGCCTGATAAACTGTCACCACCCGATCCAATCCAGCTAAATCAGGCAGCACCTGAATAGCAGCCTGCGGGAAAATCTCCCTGCATAAGGCAGCGACGCGCTCCCCCTGGTCAAAGCCGATCTCCAGAAATAGTGCCCCGGTCGGGGTTAGTTCTTGCGGAGCCTGGGCGATCAGCGCCCGAAACGCACTGAGACCATCCGGGCCGCCATCTAGGGCCACACGCGGTTCCCAGTGCGTGACGGAGAGCGTCCGCAGGTCATCGCCTGCTACATACGGTAGATTTGCGACAATGCCATCGAAGGGACCGTCCACCCCCGCTAACAAATTCGACTCAAGAAACGTGATGCGGTCGGCGGCATGATGCGCCTCCGCATTTCGTCGGGCAACCGCCAGCGCAGCGGGGGAGACATCGACTGCCGTAATCCGCGCTTGCGGCAGCAGTTCCGCCAGAGTCACAGCGATGATTCCGCTGCCCGTCCCCACATCGACCAAACGCACAGAGGTCATATTGCTGGCCCATCGCACTACCACATCGACCAGTTCTTCCGTCTCCGGTCGCGGGATTAACACATCGCGGCTCACGCTGAAGTCCAACCCGTGAAACTCGCGGATTCCAGTGAGATAGGCGAGAGGCTCGCCCTCTGCCAGCCGAGCCAGCAGCGATAGGTACTGCATGGCTGCTGCTGGATCAAGGCTCTCTTCGCGATGCGCCAGCAGCCAGGATCGTTCCTGCCCCGTAGTATGTGTCAGCAGCGCGGTGGCCTCGATGCTGGTCACCCCATCAAGTTCGCGCGCACAGGTCAGCGCATCAGCAATGGTCGCCGGGAGCGATCTAGTTTCCATTCTGGTGTTCCGCGCGTGCCTGCTCAAGCGCCGCCTGAATCTGGACCAGCGAGGTCATACCTCGCACTGTTTTCACGAAATCAAAGAGCGAACTGCTGTAGTAGCGCAGATCGTTGAGCGCTGGGCCGATAGGGTCAGAGCCTGTCGCGCCCGGTTGATCCGCGTACGCCCCATAAAAAGCGAAGTATGCCTGGTTGATCTTGCGGATGTTGTATCCGTGCTGCACAAACAGAACGCGCCGATCTTCCATATACTGCTCGGCCTCGTCGATCTTCCCCTCCGCCAGCAGTTCGTCAGCCCGGATACGGGTAGCACGCATCTCGGCGCGAAAATCGAAGGCGGGTGCTTGACCAGGGGCTGCCTCCTGTGGAGGAGATGGTGGCGGCTTCGGCGTGTAGTCGGGTGGATCGCCTGCGAAATCAGGGTAGTACCGATCCATCACCGCCCAGCCAATCTCACCGCCTACGATGTTTGCCACCGTCTCGTTGATCGTATATAGCTCCGGGGTCTTCCCATAGTTAAACCCAAGTGGTGAGAACGCCAGATAGTGATGAGTCCACTCATGCGCTCCTACATTGATGACATTCGGTAAGTATGAGGTCTCAATCAGCATTGCCGGGTAAACGGCTAACCCACCCAGCGGCACAATCAGCGAAGAGACATCCAGATCGTGGTCAACCTGCCCTTCGATGTTCTCCATCTGATCGACCGTCAGCCCATGCTCCAAAGCATACGACCCCATGCGCTCGATGTGGTCACGGGGGGAAACGATTAGAATCGTGGGGAGCTGCGTGAAGCGCATCGAAACCGGGGGCAGCACCTGCCCACCGAGTGCAAACCCATACTCCACTAACGATTCGGAAATCTGACTCTGTACGATGGCCTCAGCCAGAGCCTGTTTCGACTCCTGTTCTGCCCGAAGTTGATCGCGCAGCACACGCAGCCCTGCACTGGCCGTCTCTGGATCCGTCACAGCCGGATCGACGTACAACTGCTCGACTGCTTTCTCCAGGATGTCGATGTTCTGAATCAGTTGGAGATAATCCCGCACATAGCGTGTCTGGTCAGCGGCGCTCATATACTGATCGACGCCCAGAATTCCAATCGCGGCTTTGTCAGCCAGCGCATTGACCTCCCACGTCGCGAAATCAAACAGATGATCGCGGGCCGCACTCAACGCCCGAAAATGAAGATCATCCGCTTGGGGGCGCGCTCCGGGAACACCTAGCGCGATCAGGCCCAGCAGCAGGATCATCAGGAAACTGCGCCGAAACGTACGCCCACCAGCAGCCCAATTCATACGGGGCAATCGATTCATAAAGCCAAATACCTCAGCGAAGAGTATAGCGAGCGATTCTGGCGAATCTTGTGTTGAACTCAAATGGACGCATTTTGTCACACAAAAAACGAACGAAAACGGTCACAAATCGTGTGACAAACTAGCCTGGAATTACAACATTTGAACCACACGCCACCCACCCCCAAAGCTGATCCATGCCAATGCCATTACTGCCGCTACAACACCCGCCAGCACTATCGCTCCCAGCATATTCAACCCGGATTCAAGCCCGTCTTCCAGAACAGCTTCCACCACAAAACTCATGATCTGGCTGGCAAAATACGGGATCGCATACGTGCCCCCCAGCGCCAGCAGCCCAGCAGCGATCACGGCCATTGCAATCAAAATTGGGCCACCAATGGAGCCTAGAACGAATCCTGCTACGTATGCATTGATAATCGGCGCAATGAATGTGTACGTACGAAACAGCGCGGCGACAGTCACTACAAATGTTGCACCCAGCGCAAGATGAATCGAGGCCCTATTTGAACCAACAGCGGCAACTCCGGCGGCAACTCCAGCCAGCGCCAGAAACAGGATCGCCACGATCAGCCCCACTCGAAAGCCTGCCATACCCATGTAGATAGGCGTGAGAATGATCCATGCGGCTGAACTGATCATCAGAGCAACAGTCGCCGAGTTGTGCCCGGCCAGCCAGCCGCAGAGCGCCCACAATAGGAAAAGCGCCAGCAGTACCCAAATAAATTGCTCCCCTTCCACTGAAGGAATCGTCCGAAGAGTTAGGCCCAGGGCAGGCAAAGCCAGCGGCAGCCATAGCAGAGTGCTGGTAACCCATCCGGCCACCGACTGAACTTCCGCCTCTCGCCCGGCATTATAGTAGGCGGTAATCCACGCTGGACGGAGGAAGTACCATCCAAGCACGCGCATTATGTCAGTTGGTCGCCAGGCGGATAAATGTGGGAGATCATAGCGAGGCGCAGTCGTGCCCTGCATCGGAAACGGTTCGAGGGTTTCAGATGGGGGAGATGTTGGCTCGTCCTCAGCCCAGGGAAGATTCAGGCGACTTTGCGAATCGGGACTGCCGGGAAATTGTGCGGACATCGATGCTCCTGAATGCTGTTTTTCTTGATGGTCATTATACAACGATGATCCATCATGGAGTCTGGTAGGTGCTTCATATTCGTTGCAAAGGTAATGGTCACCGTCTATGATCACGCTCCATGATTCCCGAACACGAACA
>JAHEME010000194.1 GCA_024643825.1 Chloroflexota bacterium
TCACGCAATAGATCTTCTGTGCACCACTGCAACCCAGAGGGGCCGAAGAAAGCACTCAGCCGCCCATTCTGTGCGCCGTTCCACCGCTTCACGAAATCCTCGACCATAGCTAACAGATTCTTAAGCGGGGGGAGATTGTTTCCAATCTGTGCAAAGAAGGTATCCGCCAGTGGATGACCAGCCTGAATGCCGTAATCGACATCAAACTGCGCATCCCGGTAAAGGGGGGCAACGACAGCTCGCATCCCACTGTCCCGATAGGCTTCCATAGCCGTATCCATCGCCGCAGTGGTGGGTGCCGGACTCATCCAGAAGTGATCGACCACACCCGTGACGCCCGTATGGAGCATTTCGATTACGCCGAGCATGATGCTCAGGTAGTGATCACGCGGGGAATACGCTCCACACATCCCAAAGAGATACACCAGCCAGGGTTCAAGTGGCAGACGATCTGTAGTCGCGCGCATGAAGTTTTCCGCGGAGTGTGTGTGCGCGTTGATAAGACCGGGGATCGCCAATCGATCTGCTCCCGGGAGCACACGATCAAAAGTGCCCTGTGGTCGCTCCTTCACAATTGCCGCGATGGTATTGTCCTCTATGAGGATAGTTTGATCCGACACATATCCCTGCGGTGCATCCGGATCGAGTACGGCACATCCTTCGATTAGCAATCGCATGGCTACTTCTGCGCCTCCGCCACCATCGCCGCATCCCTGCCATGCTCAAGCGTCTTGAGAAGCTCCGGACGCAGCGCGCGAGTCAGGCCAGGAATGGATCGGTACTTCTTCGGTACCATCAACTGTTCATCGGTGTGGCGCAGATAGGCTAACCGCGCCGTATCAATATTCCCGTACACAATGCCTGGCTCCGTCGAATGGGCAACCCGCTCTTCCGGGCTATGGATTACAGCCATCCCAGGCTCCATCGCCAGCAGGTTCACCGATGCAACGGTATAGACCATGTTCTCCGCAGCACGTGCTGCCAAGATCTGCTCCCATCGTGGGGCCAGTTCATACACCAACGCACCCGTAGGAAAGAAGATTACGTCGGCCCCCATAAACATCAGCGTACGGGCGATTTCAGGAAACCACGCCTCCCAGCAGATCGCTATTCCCAGCTTCAGCTCGCCAGTATCAATGACAATGGGCTGTTCGCCTTCCAACCAGGGTTCCCCACAGGCTGGGATCATCTTGCGATAGCGGCCCGCCAGTTCCCCCTGCGGGGTAAGCACGCTGTACGTGTTATAGAGTCCACCCGCCACCGCTTCGGCGCCACCGTATAACACCCATACCTTGCTGGAACGAGCCTGATCTGCCAGACGCTCGGTCACCAGATCGAGGGTCAGCGGAGAGTCAGAACTCATGGGGCCAGGATACATCTCAGGAAAGGCTACGTATCGTGCTCCAGCTTCTGCCGCCTGTGCGATATAACCCAGTGCATCTTCAAGATTCTGTGTTTCAGGGGGGGCGTCCTCGTCAAATGGGAAAGGAAATATCAGGCCCCAGGTGCGCGAATAAGTATATGGCTGGACTACGGCCACGCGATGTATGTTCTCGTTCACACCTCCTCCTTCCCTTCCCTGACTACACCGATTGATCTGCGTGCAAGTGTCCGCTACGGAGCATATTTCGCCGTATAGTATTCCCAGGCGCGTGCAACCTCGACTTCGTACCAGCGTGCACGGCGCTCCAGCTCTACCGCAGTGAATGGGATCGCCCCGCCGCTCCCGGCGGCGGTAGTTTGCATGAAGGCCGCCTCTTCCATATAGATGGCCCGCACGCATGCCTGTTGCAATGTCGTTCCGACGACCAGCCCCCCGTTCCCTCTCAGGAGAACGCCTGTGTTCTGATCCAGGGTGGCGGCTACTTTGCGGCCCATCGCATCATCCGTGATGAGATCGTTCTCATCGTGAACAGGGACGACCCTGCCCAGCATCCCCCCAAAACCATGTGCCGGGCGGATGGGGTCTCGAGCAGTGCCCAGCGCAGCGGCGTGGCGCGAATGTGTCCGGCAGATCGCGTTCACATCCGGGCGGGCACGGTAAATGGCAAGGTGCATCCATCGCTCTAGCGGAGCGGTGCCATCGCGACCCGCTATCAGGTCGCCTTCAACGCTGAAGACCAGCATCTCATCCTGAGTCGCCAGTCCCGGCCCACGAGCAGGGGTGATCAGTACATTGCGATCGGGTAAGCGCACTGTGACATGCCCAAATCCCTCGA
Organism: Chloroflexota bacterium; assembly: GCA_024643825.1. Lineage (GTDB taxonomy): Bacteria > Chloroflexota > Anaerolineae > Aggregatilineales > UBA3940 > JAHEME01. The sequence goes on from JAHEME010000194.1 coordinate 2,220, forward strand.
CCAGGCCCATGCCATCCAGAATCTGGCAGACGCGAATTACATCCCTACCAATCGTATCGACAGCTTCCACCTGTTGAACCTCCCAGGTCACTCTGATTCCCAGATGCGTACCAACATCTCGGTACATTCTGGCCCGTTGATCGGGGTCTGATCCTGTGGACAGGCAGAGAGCGCGCACACAAGATCTTCCAGTGCCTCGATGGTGATGGTTGAACCGGGGCCATGCGTGGATTGCAGATAGACCATCTTGCCATCCGGCTCGATCCGAGTGTTCATAAACACATTCCAGGCGTTTTCCCCATGAGGCTCCCAGTCGGCAAGCCCGATGGCAGCCAGCCCTTCCTTCATATTTTCGAGGCAGCTTCGGTGATCGTGGATACCATAGCGGGTGATGTACGTCTCCGTATCACAGCAGGGCACAATAATGTCGTGATACCCCACCGTATCATCGATGATCGTCATCAGGTTGTTGCGCTTGTTGCTCGCCAGTACCGATCCCGGCTTGAGTGCAATGCTCCAGTTCTGGGTGACGGTATGCGTGGGCGAGAAGTATTCGCTTCGATCATCGGCCTTGAACGCGATGAAGTCGCCGACCTGCTGGCCTTTCACATCGATGATCTGGAAGCGGTCGCCCTTGCTGACGCGGAAGGCGCACCCATGCATCGCAGGGGCGAGCACTTCTTCTTTGAACCTAAAGCCCGGCATCGCATCCTCCTCGTTACTTGCTGACTACTTCCGCCAGACGGGTTGGGGCGGGTGTGTTCCGGCTCTTCATGGCGCGGATCTGTCCGTCGATGATCACGCACGAGATGCCGGGGATGTCGCCATTCTCTATCGCGCCAACAGCATTCTGGCGAGAACAACCAAGCGGGGCGTCAATGACGACAAGATCCGCCTCTTTGCCTGCGGCGATCCGGCCCCGATTCAGCTCCAGTACATCCGCGCCATGCCCGCTGGCAAGCGCCCAGGACTCCGAGGCCGAAATCCCCGCCAGCGAGGACATCTCAACCACTGACTTAATATCCGCCATCGGCATCACACCCGTGCCGGAGGGCGTATCGCTGGCGATCAGTACGCGATGGAGTTGCCCGTACTCGCGTGCCAGCATGACCAGCCGGATCGCGGATCGGGTGTTGCCCGCCTGGCAGATCTGCAGATAGAAGGGCGCTTCACGCACCAGCAACTCCAACCCTTCATCGGGCAGGGCGGTGGTTCCGCCATTGGTATGGGCGGAAATATCCGGTTGGAGCACCATCAGGTCTTCGGCGGTAATCGGCGCACTACCGGGGATAGATGCTCCCCCGGTGTGGCACATGATCTTGAAGCCGAGCTTCTGCGCGATCCGCACCTGCGGCTCAGCGTCGGTCGGTTTCTTGTAGTCGCCGAAGCCCACTTTCCCCAGCCAGATCCCTGCATCCGCCAATTCCTGAAAATCTGCTTCAGTAAGGCCGGGCTGGAAGATCACCGAGCCTGCCATGACCTTCACGCCACCCGGATGAAAATTGCTATAAGAACGCTGGGCAGTGATCGCCAGCGCCTTGACACCTACCGGGTCTTTCGGCCATCCTGGTAGATGCACTTCGCTGGCTGACATCATGCTGGTGACCCCGCCATGCATATAGCTTTCGATCCAGCCCAGCGTGTTCTGGCGTGGCGTCCAATCCCCCAGCACGATATGAACGTGCGTATCGATCAACCCCGGTGCGACCGTCGCACCTTTCACATCCACTACGACATTAGCTGCAAGGACATCAATATCGGCCCGACTCCCAATCTTGCTGAACAGGCCGTCTTCGATCAGGATCGTGTCCCCTTCAACAAAACTATTCTCCAGATCGCCGCTGATGATGGTTCCTATATTGATCAGGGCCATGCTGCTCACGGGGTTGCTCCTTGCTTGCAAGCGATGCTAAATCTTGAACCCTCTAACCGTCTCTCCCAGGAATACGCCCACATGTTTGGCCTCGGTATAGGACATCAGGGATTCGATACCCAGCTCACGCCCCATGCCGCTGGTCTTGTACCCGCCAAACGGAGTTTCATTAAATAGGGTCATATTGGTGTTGACCCATACACCGCCTGCCCGGATCTGCCGCGCAACACGGTGCGCTCGTTTGACGTTGCTGGTCCATATGGTTGCCGCCAGACCGTAGCTCGTTTCATTCGCCAGGCGGATACCCTCTTCCTCCGTCTTGAAAGGAATAATGGCTGCCACCGGGCCAAAGATCTCCTCGCGGGCAATGCACATGTCATTGCGTACATTGTCAAAGATCGTGGGCAGGTAGAAATTCCCACTGCCTAGAGAAGGATCGTCGGGCTGCCCTCCCCCAGCAACCAGCGTCGCGCCTTCTGACACGCCGATCTCGACATATCGCCGGACTGTTTCCACATGCGACTGGGAGATCATGGGGCCCATGTGGACTTCCCGATCCAGAGGGTTGCCAAGGCGCAGCTTGTGGGCGCGAGCTGCCATCTCTGATACAAACTGATCGTGGATTTCTTCCTGAACCAGAATGCGGGATCGCGCCGCGCACATCTGCCCAGCATTGAAGTAGATCGCCGTCAGGGACGCTGTCACGGCCTGATCGAGGTCGGCATCCGCGAAGACCACGCTGGGAGACTTGCCACCTAGCTCCAGCGAGATTCTCTTGATCCCATCGGCGGCGATCTTCATGATCTTTGTGCCGGTGGATGTCTCGCCGGTCAGCGAAATCTTGCCAACCAGGGGATGAGACGCAAGCGCCTCCCCCACGACCGCTCCGGGGCCTGTGATGACATTCAGAACGCCCGGCGGTAAACCCGCATCAAGGCCAATCTGACCGAGCATGAGGGCGCTCAGAGGTGTGCGGCTGGCAGGCTTGAGTATCACGGTGTTGCCCGCTGCCAGCGCGGGAGCCACCTTCCATGCCGTGATCTGGAATGGGAAATTCCACGGGACAATGCCGACACAAACCCCGATGGGCTCGTGCAGTGTGTAGCTGAAGAAATCCGTCGGTACAGCAGGGGTGGCCCCTTCCAGCAGTCGAGTCGCACCCGCGTAGTAGCGAAAACAATCTACAACCGTCTCGACATCGTCTTCTGACTGGAAGATGGGCTTACCGACGTTCAGGGTCTCGGCTTCGGCAATATCCGCGGCTCGTTCTGCGACCAGTTCCGCCATCTTATAGAGGAGATGCCCGCGCTCACTAGCAGACATCCAGCGCCATTCGGGATTTTCAAAAGCCGAGGCCGCGGCTTGAACGACGCGATCTGCATCCGTCTCATCCGCTCTGGCTACCTGGGTCAGCACCTCATTGGTAGCCGGATTGGTGACATCCATGACCTTGCCAGAATTGGCGTCTACCCACTCTCCACCAATGAGGATTTTCTTTGGACTATCTGCCAGATACTTCTGGACTGATGTCGAGGGTTGCACACTTACTGCCATGGTTCTTCACATCCTTGTTGGCATGGAACAATCAAACTGGCGGGTTGTTGATGACTTCCCCGTGCAGCACCTTGAATCGTCTACCCCCATCTGGATACCACGATCTTGCGCTCGGTGAAGAAAAGCACCGATTCCGAGCGACCATGCAGATCGCCATAAGCCGATTCCTTGGTGCCTCCCAATGTAGCGTACGCCTGAGTGGCTGCTACGCCGATGTTGATCCCGACATTGCCTGTCGTCACTTTATGTTTGAACTTCCGAGCTGCCGATCCATTGGAGGTGAATAGAATCCCGGAGTGTCCAAAGCGGCTGTTGCGAATCAGGTCAAGGGCTTCATCCAGACTCTCGACGCGAAGCACGCTGGCGACAGGCCCAAAGATTTCTTCCTGCGCAATGGACATCTCAGGGGTTACATCATCAAAGATCGTTGGCCCCACAAATGCACCGTTCGGATACCCCTCAACCTGTACATTGCGCCCATCCAGCACCAGCCGTGCGCCTTCCTCCACGCCCCGATTGATCATGCCCACGAT
>JAHEME010000195.1 GCA_024643825.1 Chloroflexota bacterium
TTCCATCACCTGCTTGCGCTCTTGCTCCGTCAGCGGGACGGCGATATCGCGCGAGCGCACAATGTGCTCTGGCGAGAACCCCTGCGAGTGTGTCAGCAGCAGGCTGGGATCGGTCGCATCTGTCTCCAGCAGGTAGATCGCGGCCTTGTTGCAGCCTGCCACATCGATCACCGATTCCGAGACCAGTTCCAGCACATGCTCCGGGTTCAGTGAGGCATTCATCACTGTGCTGATCTGGTTCAGCCGGGCAAGCTGGGCGGCATGCCGCTGTGCTGATTCGTACAGCAGGGCATTTTCCAGTGTCGCGCTGATCTGGCTGCCGATAGCCGAGAACAGGATCCCATCGCTCTCGGTGAAACTGCGGCCCGGCTGCTCGTTGGTTCCCAGCCAGGTGAAGATGCCGCCTACGGTGCGGTCTGCCGAACGCAGCGGAACGCCCATCCATGCGCGTGCGTGGGGAATATTGCTCATGTTGTGGGCACGGGCGGTCGCCATCAGCGGGTCGGCGATCAATGCCTCCCCCCGATCCATCACGAAGCGCACCATGTCGTTCCAGCCCCCGCGCGTGTCCCGTTTGACTGGCGCGCCCCCTTCAGCAGAATACGCCAGCCGATACTGGGCCGGGTTGGTTTCCTCTGCTAGCAGGATGTGCAGGTTGTGAACATTCAGCAAACCCGATACCTGCTCGAAGATCGTACTCATCAAACTGTCGATCTCCAGCGTGGTACGCAAAGCGCGGTTCATATCGGAGAGTGTGTTGAGCTTGCTCACCTGCTGCTGAAGCGAATCCTGTGCCACCGTCAGGTGGCTGACCACAATGGCGATTGCCAGCAGGATCAGCTCAAACAGCAGCATCGCTCCATCGCCCAACTGGGCGCGTGCAATCGCGCTGAACGGAGCCAGCATCAGCGGCAAAAGCTGGATCGCCAGCAGCGGGCGGCGATTTTCTAATAGCGTCTTCAGGACAGGCAGCCCGCGCAGCCACAGATCGCCGGCGAGCAGCAGGTCATGAACGATCAGATAAATGATGGGTGCTTCCAGCGTGGCAAGGATGATCTCGCGAGATTGAAACCCGGTCAGGGGTGGGGTGGCCCCCAGTTGGCGAAACGCCCAGTCAGCCGCCAGCATGCTCAACCCGTGACGCGCGATAGGCCAGACCTGCCGCCCGACCTGCCGCCACCACGGGATGCCCTGCCCGTTTCCGCTGCGCCACAGGCTGAATAACCGGAACAGCGTACTCAGGATCAATCCAGCCAGCACCACCGCCAGGCCGGGTTCCAACCCCAGCGTGAAGTACGCCATCAGCGTCACTACCGGCATGAATGTGACCATCCCGTATGTGACCTGTACGCCGAGGTTCTCTATCAGGGCTACAAGCACGGCCAGCGAGATCAGCAGCGCCCACTCGCCGAGGGCGAGATCACGAAGCTGGGGCCATACAGAAACAGCCGCGACCAGTGTGCCAGCGGCAAGAATCCAGCGAACAACAGCGGTACGTGCTTCAGGACGAATCATGTTAGGGGAAGCCATGCTCTCTTTCTTAACAGCACTACGATCCTAAGTATCTCCGCATTTGATTTTGGCTGCAACTAGGCGGACGCAGGTGCTGGCTTCATTTCTGTAGGCAGCGTAAAGTGGAAGGCGCATCCACCTTCCGGGGCGTCTTCAACCCAGATTTGCCCACCATGCGCTTCCACCGCCAGTTTGCAGAAGGTCAGCCCCATGCCGGAGCCTTTGCTGCCACGCTTGCGGCGGGAGGTATTCACCTGCACGAAGCGTTCAAAGATGCGCTCGCGCTGATCCAGTGGAATGCCGGGGCCGTTATCCGCCACAGTTACCTGGATGATATAGGGTTTGGGGGTCAGGAAAAGACGAATCGTGCCTCCCTGCGGCGTGTAGCGCAGCGCGTTGTCGATCAGGTTGATTAAGACTCGCTCAATCTTTTCCTGATCCGCCATCAGTAATGGTAAATCGGATGGTGCATCCAGAGTTACGTCGATCTCGGCTGCCTTCGCGGTCTCTGCCAGCGTCTGGATTGCGCTCTGTGCGATCTGCCGCAGATCGAATTCATCCAACGCTAGCGGGAGTTCGCCCATTTCCAGCCGATTTACGTCCAGGATGCTCTCCACCAGGTTCAGTAAGGAATTCGCGCTCGTCAACGAGATGTTGAGCAGTTGCGTAGCTATATCGAAGTCTACGTTGTCCTTCTCCGGGGTAAATTCCTCCAGTGCGGAGTGTATCCCGCTGATCACACCACCCAGCGGGCTGCGTAGATCATGCACCAGCATGTGCGACATCTCCTGCCGGAACGCCTCCAATTCTAGTTCGTGCGTCATATCCCGCAGAATAAACATGCGTCCCAGATTCTCGCCGCTGTGCCCGATGACCGGGATGGTTACTTCATCAATGGCGTGTCGCGTCGTTCCTTCTACGACGAAGCGGCGGCGTGTGACGGCATCTGGATTCTCCTTGATCTGTCGGGCAAGTTGATGTGCGCCGTTGTCGATCAGGGTTTGGGCTGGCTCGATAGTTCGGATGATGTGCCGCAGCACCTGGGAAAAGCTCTTCCCCAGTGCTTCCTGAAAAGGTGCGCCCATCAGCCATTCGGCGCGGGAGTTCGCTATGACCAGGCCGCCTTCTGAATTGAACATCAGGATGCCATCATAGCTGCTATCCAGGATGGCTTTCAGTAGATCGCGCCCTGTGCGTGTCTCTTCCTGAAGCTGTGCTTTGGCAATCGCTACGGCTGCCTGCGCCGCCAGAAAGTCCAGATACCGCAGCATGTCTTCCGCGACCAGGCTGCGGTCGTGGAACGCGATGTTGATTACGCCAACGGCCTCGCTGCCATATTTCAGCGGGATCCCGATGATCGCTTGCAGTCGGTCGATCTCCTCGCGGTCCCAGCCGGGTTGTTCCTCCGGTTTTGCAAACAGCGCGCTTTCCCTCACATGGGTGATCACCGTTCGCTCACCGCTGCGCGCAACGGTCGCCGTCAGACCATTTGGTCGCGGCGGTGCGAATTCATGATCCATTGTGCCATCGGCCCACAGGCTTGTACCGAACGTGAGCCGATCTGTGCCCTGATCATACAGATAGATATGGATGCTGCTTGCCTGGGTGCGCTCCAGCGCGCCTCGTGCAATCACGCGCAGCGTGTCGCGCACATCCGTGGAGGATAGCAAATCGAGCGCAATGCTCCGCAGGGTGTTGAACTCCTCGGCCCGTTTTTCCACGGCTTCAAACAGCCGTGCGTTCTGAATCGCAATCGCCGCATGCTCGGCCAGGCTGGTGATGAAGCGTGCATGGTCTTCGTGGAACGCGCTCAGGTGGGTGCTTTCCAGATTAATCACTCCCAGCCGCCGACTCTCCAGCAGAATCGGCACCACGAGTTCCGATTGCACGCTCTCGCGCGCGCAATAGTAGTCTGGATCGCTGTTCACAGCATCAACGAGGATTGTCTTCCCGGTCTGCAGAGCGTGGCCTGTTAGCCCACGCTGGGCAGACCATTCGTTGTCCGCAGCGACCTCGCTGGGATTACTGCGGCGGGCCACGATCCGCAGCAGTTCCGCAGGCTCATCGTAGATCGCCACCTCGCAGATTTCGGCTCCGGTTGCGCCTGCCGCCGCCAGCGTGACCTGCTCCATCACCGCCTCAATGTTCAGCCGCCGCGTCATCCGCTGCGAGATCAGTTCCAGCGAGGAGATCTCATCCAGCCGCCGCGCGAGTGCCTCATCCGTGCGCTCGAACAGGATTGCGTTTTCGATGGCGACCGCCGCCTGATTCGCCAATGCCTCTGCCAGTCGTTTCTGCTCTGGCAGAAACTCACTTTCCCCGTCTTGGCTGCCAGTCACCAGCAGCCCCACTAGATTCTTGCGTGCCACTACGGGCACAGCAATGGCGCTGGCAGCATCCAGATGCTTGAGAAGCAGCCGTTCCCCTTCCCCCAGCCTGTGATCGGATCGCCGCACGATCACAGGGGCAGGCGGGTTTAGCGACTCTCGAATCACCGGGAGGTCGTCGAGCAGTACCCGGATGTCCTCCAGAGCGTGATCGACGATGCCATCCTCTTCTGCCATCATACGTAGGTTAGTGCGCAGCGTTTGTTGATCTTCCATCATCACCAGCGTAAGACAGGAGCGCGTGTGCAGGGCTTCGATGGCGCTGATGGTCAGCGCCCGCAGGATGTTCCCCAGCGAAAGCGACGCATTGATCGCGGTGCTGGCATCATACAGCGTTTCCAGCTCGTGAGATCGCCGGCGCGTGGCCTCAAATAACCGCGCCTGCTCAATAGCAATCGCGATCTGCCCGCACAATGTCTGCATCAACTTCAGTTCGTCGAAGGTGAATCGGTGCGGCTCTTCGTAATACGCCGTGAAGGAGCCGATCAAACGGTCTCCGTTGAATAAGGGCTGCTCCGCAAAAGCGCGGAAGCCCTCCGCTTCCCCAATCGCAAGCAGTTTGCGGAAGTAGGGATCGGCAGCCATATCCGGCACGATCAACGTTTCCCCCCGTCGAATTGCTTCCGTCCGCGCGTTGGAAGCGATATCCAGCCTCCTTGCCTTCTGTTGGTACTCCGGGCTAAGGCCAGTGCTGTTCACGACTGTCATACTCTTGCCGTCTTCATCCACCAGGAAAATCGCCGCTTTTTGAAAGGGCAGCACCTGTACAGCTTCCTGTAGGATTGTTGTGAGCATCGGGTCAAGTTCCAGGCTGGAACTGGCCTGCACCGAGATTCGATGCAGGGCGCTCAGTTCCAGAGTCTGGCGTTGACGTTGCTGGTAAAGCTGGGCATTGGTGATCGCGGTAGCAACCTGAGCAGCAATCGTCTCCATGAGCTGCACGTCAGCAGGTCCATAGGCGTAATCCATATTGAAGTCCCGCACCGCCATCACGCCGATCACCTTCTCACCAGAGATCAGCGGCACGCCCAGGTAGCTGCGCGACCCTGGCCCTCCTGGGGCCAGGCCCATCGCATGGCTCTGCGTCAGGGCGTTCTCCAACAGCATGAGTGGCTGGCATGTGCGGATCACGTATTCCGTGACACCATTCCCCATCTTCCGGGATCGAGCTTCCCGCAGGACTCCGTCCACGAACATCGTCGGGAACGTGATCGTCTCAGTTTCTTCGTCTACCAGCGCCAGATAAAACCCGGATGTATCGAGCAATTGTCCGATCTCGTGGTAGATCGTCTCGAAGAGGGCTTCCAGATCAAGCTGCGCGCTGATCGCCTGCCCGATGCGGCTGATCGCGCGCAGGTCGCCGATGCGTCCGGTCAGCGATGTATAGGCCCGGTTGAACCAGTTGCCAATCAGGTCCGTCACGATATAGCTGGCAATCACCAGCACGCGCAAGCCGGGCCAGGTGTAGTAGGCCAGCGCCACCAGCGGAATTAGCAGCCCCGCCCCCGGCCCATTGATAGCCAACCCGGCCCACGAATTTCGGAAAAATGCGAGGGCGTTGATCTTTCGATACGCCAGCCAGCCCGCCAGCAGTACCAGTAGTAGTGCGAAGTACACAATGCCAAACACCGCTACACTTCCATACTGGACCAGCGTGGAGAGCAGCATATGCGAAGTTGGAACTATGTTTGGGAACACCAGCGAGGTCCCTGCCAGTGCCGCCGATGTCGCGGCGGTCACCCACTGTGCCTTCGCAAAAGACTGTGCTGGCTTCTGCTGATTTCGCTCCCGCATCTTGCAGAAAGGTAGGTACAGCAAGATGCCAGCTACACTGCCGATAGCCCCCGCCAGCACTGCCCACGGAGCATCTATCACCAGTGCGGCGATGGCCAGGCCCGCCGCCCGCCGCATCAGGGGAATCCCCTCCGGGAGTCCCACGCATATCCATGTGATATACGTCATTAGCATGAGAAATAGCACAGAATCGAGGAGGGCGGGAATAGGTAAGTGGCGGAGGTATATTATGAGGAGGGCAGTACCCCCGGCGGCCACACCGAGGGTTATCGCCAGCACAGTTTGGCGGGCATCCAGACGTGGCATCTGGTCTCGCTTGGCGACTCGTGCAGACAGCGTCACCGGCCAGCCATACTGATTCATGAACGCAGTCCCTCAGATTCAGCGGCGGTCTTGCGCCCTTTTCGGCCCTGCTTACGGAACTTCTGATACAGTTCCCGCAAATCCGTTTGCGAGAGTTTCTGTTCCGCTTCAAAGAACG
>JAHEME010000196.1 GCA_024643825.1 Chloroflexota bacterium
ATTTCGGTGGGCACGGTGTTATCCATCCTTGGCTGTCAGACAGGGCCCGTGGTGGTGAATCCGCCTGATGGTACTTCTGGGAACACAGCCTCAGGCAATACCCATGTAGTTCAGGAAGGCGAGAATCTGTACCGGATCGCGCTTCAGTATGGCTTGACATGGCAGCAGCTTGCCGAAGCCAACGGCATTTCCAACCCGAATTCAGTATTTGTGGGGCAGGTGCTGCGCATCCCCTGAGTGAATCGAAGAGTATGGAATGAGGGGCTATTGGCAAGCGGGTCGATGGCCCCTTCTGTTGAAAAGAGAGTTCGATGCCAGCAGAAAAGATTATTGAGAGTAAGCAACTATTCAACGGCAAGGTCTTCAATTTGCGGCTCGATCAGGTTGAGGTGGATGGCAAGACGTATCAGCGCGAAGTGATCGAGCATCCTGGGGCGGCGGCTATCGTAGCACTGAACACCAAGAATCAGGTGTATCTGGTGGAGCAGTATCGTTCCGGCGCAGCCACTGATCTATTGGAAATCCCCGCTGGCGGGCTGGAAGACGGCGAAGACGCGGAAGCGTGCGCCCGTCGAGAGCTTCAGGAAGAGATCGGGATGATCCCTGAAACACTCACGAGGCTGGGTGGGTTCTATGTGGCGGCTTCGTATTCCTCGGAATTCATCACCATATATCTGGCGCAGAGCCTGAAACCGTCCCAACTGGCTCCCGACGCAGATGAGAAGCTCTCGATGACTCTGGTTCCGTTTCGCACAGCGCTTGGCAAAGTGCTGACCAACGAGATCACCGACTCGAAGACCATCATCGGGTTGATCTGGGCCGCACAGCATCTTGGGGTGTCGATCCCCTAACCAGATTCTTTCCGCTTTCTCACAAACCTCTTATAATCCCCGCTATGTCTACTCCTATGCTGGCGCTAATGTATGCTGCGCATCTACTGGCTACCGTAGTCTGGATCGGCGGGCTGGTGATGCTCGTTCTTGCTGCCGCTCCGCAGCGGTCGTCGCAAGTTGCGGAGGACACCTTATTTGAAATTTTGGAGCGACGCTTCCGCCCGTGGTCACAGGTAAGTCTGGCGGTGCTTCTCATCACTGGTTTAATCCAGATGGGCGGCGACTCCCACTATCACGGCTTTCTCACAGTCGATAGCCCCTGGGCAATAGGGCTGCTGGGCAAGCACATTGTGATCGGTCTGATCGTGGTGCTCGCGCTGATGCTGCAAGGCTGGCTGTATCCGGCGCTGGAACGTGCGCGGCTCCTTGCCTCGCGCAGTTCGGCCACCGATCAGCAGGCTGAACACGTTCTTCGAAACCGCCTGCGACAGCTTATCTTTCTGAATCTGGGGTTAGGCATCGTGGTGCTGCTGCTGACTGCCTTCATTACAGCAATTGAGTAAGTAGGAGGAACCGATGATCGCTCGTATCTGGCGCGGCGTGACCCCTGCCGCAAAAGCCGATTCCTATCTGGAGTATATGAACAAGACAGGTCTAGCGGAGTATCGTGAAAAGGAAGGAAATCAGGGCGTCTTCGTGCTACGGGAAATCCGCGATAACCGCGCGGAGTTCGTCGTCCTCTCCCTGTGGGACTTGCTGGAGGCTGTGAAGACCTTCGCAGGAGATGAAATCGAGACACCCGTGTACTATCCCGAAGATGATGAGTACCTTCTGTGGCGCGAGCCAAACGTCGCCCACTTCGAGGTGGTCGCCAACCTGTGATCCAGAGCGCGCGCCCTACCCGTCGGCACGGCTGGACCTTCTTCGCTGCGACTGCGCTCCTTCTGCTCGCGGCGTTCTTCCGTCTGTGGCATCTCAGCACGGCTCCATCTGGCATCCAGGCGGAGGAACTGGTCAATGTGCAGCTATCGCAAGAACTGCGGCACGGCCATGTCTCTGTGATCTATGAGGAAGCCCAGCCGGCGCGGGAAGGTCTGTATCTGGCTGTGCTGGCTGGATCGACCGCGATCACCGGAGAGGGGCTGATCCTGTGGCGGCTGCCATCAGTCTGGCTTTCGATGCTGTTTCTCGCTGCTGCGTTCAGCTTGATGCGCCGCCTATTTGGAGGGCCAATCGCTCTCCTCACCCTGGCCCTGCTGGCGGTGTCCTTCTGGTCACTTTGGGTGAGCCGTGCGATCCTTCATATCACCCTGATGCCGCTGGTAACCGTGCTGGTGATGTATACACTGCTGCGAGCCTATCAATTCGAGGAGATCAACGATGCCAGCCTGTGGTTCACCATTGCGGGGCTGCTGATTGGCATCGCCCAGTACATTCACGTCACCGCCTGGGCGTTAATTGTGATCTTCATTGCCGTGGCGATCTACCATCGGGTCATGGATCGAGAGGTATTCCGCGATCATTGGGAGAACGTGATCTATTCCATGAGCCTCGTCGCGGCCCTTTCCCTGCCCCTGATGCTCTTTCTGATCAAGCATCCCGGCGCACGCCAGCCCGTACATAGCCTACAGGCGGCAGAATGGCTGGCAGCGATTCCACAATCGATTCTGTCTACGATTACATCCCTGGCCTGGCGGGGCGACGCATCCCCCTTTCACAACATTCCGGGCCGCCCTGCGATGAGCCTTCCCATCGGGTTATTGATGGGGATAGGGATCGGGGTGGCACTCTTTCGCTGGCGGCGGCCTGCCTATGCGCTGATCCTTGTCTGGTTGGGGGCGGGCCTATTGGCAGCAGGGATGCTCTCCACAGAGCCAGACTTTGAAATGATGGCCCTCCTCCTGCCAGTGATTTTTCTCTTCCCCGCAATGGGGCTTTCCGCCCTGGTGGATGGCATGCGTCAGGTCGTATCGGGCGCAGCACAGCAAGCGGCGATCCGAGCGATGCTAGCCGTGACCACCCTGTTGCTGGTAGGGATCACCGTGCGTACCTATCAGGATTTCTTTCAGGTCTGGCCAGCTCTGGCAGACGTTCAAGATGGTTATCAATCCGAATTAGGTGTACTCGCACACTATCTGGATGCAGGGCATGATCCCACACCGATCTCGATCTGCTCAACCCCGGTCGATCAACCACCCAACGCCTTTGCCCTCAGCAATCAGGGAATGTTCCAGATACTCATGCATCGGCAGGATGTGCCTATTCGCTACTTCGATTGCACGCACAGCCTGGTGCTTGCCAATGGAGGCGAATCCCAGCGTCTGATCTTCCCACGAGGGCACTATTACGAGGCTCTGCCAGGGCCTCTGCTGGCATGGATGCGTTATGCGCACGATGAGCGCATCGCTGGGATCGGCCCTGATGTGCTGATGCGCATCGACGCCCAGCAGCCGCTGGCGGATAAAGCCGGGTCGTTCATCACCACCGCCCCGACCGCATGGCCGCCCGAAGCAGGCGGCACGCTGGCATCGCTGCCTGTGCCCTTTGCCACCAATGTGACTTTCCTCGGCTATGTGATCCGTGATGATACGATCACCGCCACTGACTGGGTGGAAATGACAACCTACTGGAGGCTGGATGGCCCGCCTCCGAGCGAGCTAACCATGTTCGCCCACCTGCTGGGAAATCCGGTGGTGGTGATCGCGCAGGAAGATAACCTTGCCGTCCAAATCGGGACGCTCCACCCGCGCGATGTCTTCCTGGAATATAGCATGATTCAGACTCCCGGCAGCATGGCGGCGGGGCTGTATCCACTTTCGGTTGGGTTGTATCTACCGAGCACCGGGCAGCGGCTGCCCGCCTATGAAAATGGCCAGCGCCGCGCGGATCGCATTTTCCTTCAACGGATTCAGATCACTCCGTAATCTTATGATCACGGTCGATGGGGCACAGGGCGAAGGCGGCGGTCAGGTTCTGCGAACTTCGCTTGCGCTGGCGATCCTTACGAACCAGCCAGTACATATCCAGCGTATCCGCGCCAATCGCCGAAGTCCAGGGCTGGCTCCGCAGCATCTGGCGGGGGTGCTTGCCGCCGCCCAGATCAGCCAGGCGGAGGTCACGGGTGCATCGCTACGGTCCACCGAACTGACGTTCACGTCGGGTTCTCCGCCCATTGCAGGCGACTATCACTTCGATGTGAGCGAACTCGCGGGGAAGGGGAGCGCCGGGGCGATTACACTGGTACTGCAAAGCATCCTGCTGCCGCTGGCGCTCGCGAAAGGGCCTTCGCGGGTGACTCTACGTGGAGGAACCAGCGTCGCATGGAGTCCCCCCGCCTATTATCTGGAGCATGTGCTGCTGCCCACGCTTGCACGCGTCGGTGTCCATGCCCAATCTTCGCTGGTGGCGCATGGTTGGTATCCGGTGGGCGGCGGTCAATTGGAGCTTACGGTGCAGGGAGATGCCATACTCACAGGCGTCGATCTCACCGAGCGCGGCGAACTCCGCGATATTCAGGGGGTAGGATTGGCGAGCAACCTGCCCTCGCACATCCCGCAGCGCATCAGCGACCGCGCCAACAACGCATTGCGAGATGTTGGTCTTCCCGCCCACGTCCAGCCGGAGCGAACAGGCGGCCCCTCGACCGGGGCAGGATTCTTTCTCCACATGGAGAATGAGAACACAAGGGCGGGATTTAGTTCGCTAGGAGAGCGTGGAAAGCCCTCCGAGAAAGTAGCCGACGAAGCCGCCTCCGCCGCGATTGCCTATCACCAGCAGCCAATGGCCCTCGACCCATACCTGCCAGATCAGATTCTGCTCGCGTTGTCACTGGCACATGGCCTCTCTGCACTCAGCACGATCACGATCACGCGCCATACGTTGACGAACATTGCCATCATTCAGCACTTCATCCAACGGGATATACAGGTGAATGGTCAGGAGGGTACCCCCGGCACGATTATCGTCAGTGGAGAGTGATCACCCCGGAATCAAAACCCCCGCCGCTGGGTCGATGCCAGCGGCGGGGGGAGTTTGTTGATCTGATGATGCTAGGCGAGAAAGTCGCGCAGCATGCTGGCAAACTGCGGCTGGCGTAACTGCCGCAGCGCCTGACGCTCGATCTGACGAATGCGCTCGCGGGAGAGGCCCAGTGCCACACCAACCTGTTCGAGTGTCTGCGGGGGCTTGCCTGCCAGCCCAAAGCGCAGCTTGAGAATCTCGGCTTCTCGTGGAAGCAGCTTGTTCAGGATGCGATCTACCGTATCGGTGAGCATGATGCTATGGATGGCCTCATCCGGTGGGGGCAGTTGCTCATCCTCGATGAAATCGCCGAACTCGCTGTCCTCGCCAACCGGACTCTCGATGGAAATCGTCTGCGGGTTGGCATCGATGGTATCGCGTACCTGCTCCGGCGAGAGATCAAGACGGTCGCTCAGTTCATCGTCGGTCGGGTCGCGGCCTAACTCCTGCTCCAAAATCTCGTTGGCGGTGTTGATGCGCCGCAGTTGATCGGAGAGATGGAGCGGCAGGCGAATGGTGCGCGACTTCTGTGAGAGCGCACGGGTGATCGTCTGGCGAATCCACCAGCTTGCATAGGTGCTGAAACGATTGCCCATCGAATGATCAAACTTATCGACGGCGATCATCAGGCCGATGTTGCCTTCCTGAATCAGGTCGGACATCGGCAGCCCCTGGTTGCGGTAGCGTTTGGCGATGCTGACAACCAGACGGGTATTCGCGCGGCCCAGGTGTTCGCGCGCAGCCTGCCCATCGGCACAAATGGCTTCCACAGCCTTACTGTGTTCCGGGCTGAGGTCATGATCTTCCTGCAGAATGCGTTTCGCCTCCAGCCCTCGCTGGATGCGCTTCGCCAGGGCTACTTCCTGTTTTGCCGTGAGGAGCGGTTCGCTCGCCATCTGGCGGAAGTAAAGGCTGACCGTATCGTCTGCCGGGATGTGGTCGATGTTCTCCAGAACAACTTCGACATTCTCGAACAGCGCCTCATCCTCTTTGTTCGCAACCTGGGGAGTAAGAATCGACTCAAGTGAATCCATTATGGTTCCCCTCTCTTTCGTAATACCAATACATCAACGTGCAATCTGAAAACCTTCGAACTACCTCATCTACCTACCCAGATACTCTACACTGGTTCTCCCTTGCCCGACGTCTGGATTGACTCCTGTAAAATAGACGAATGTATTCGAAACTATCTTACTTCAAATATCTTAGATTGATATAAGAATAATTGCGCTACGCTTTTCCGCCGATCCCACTGCGCTAACTGACCTATTGCATACGTACATTTGTAGTCAGTATACGACGGACTCCCTACGAAAGTAT
>JAHEME010000197.1 GCA_024643825.1 Chloroflexota bacterium
ACTGCCCACAGGACATCGCGCAGGCGCAGGCGCGGATAGCCCATGCGCTCTCCGAAGGCGCGCCACGTCATCGGCCTGCCTTCGATGCGGTGGTAGGTCACCAGCGCAGCGGCGAACATGAACGCGGTGGGGAGCGTGAGGGCAGCGATGAAGCTTTCCAGCGGGGAAGTCCCGGCTCGTTCCAGCGCGGGGATCATCCCGTGAAACAGCGCAAAGGTGATCGCTGCCGGGATAGCGAACAACACGATGGACAGCCGCAGGGACATCGGCTGAACGGGATTTTGAACGTCGATTGGTGCTTCGGAAACACTGAATTGCTTTGAAGTGCTGAGGGTAGACATGAGGCTGATCCTTTCTTGATACATTCTGTATGTATGTAAAATGGATAAAAAAACTACTGACGCACTACACCCTGCATGAATACATCGGCCAGTTCCGCTGCGCTGTCACGGATCGAAAACGCATCCGGGTTCGCCAGCCAGAGGATCGCCAGCCCGTTCTGATAGGCCAGCAGCGCGCGGGCAGCCGTGGACGGGTTCAGCGTATCACGGAACACGCCTGCCGCCATGCCCATCTGGAACACCCCGCTGATCTGCTGGACGAGGGTCTCCGCTTCCTGATGCGCGCGTTCCACCAGCGGCTGAAGCTCTGGCGAGGCGGGGTCGATCAGCAGAGAAAGCTGCTTCACGATGCGGAATCGGCGGTTGTCTTCCAGTAGACGCATCGAAGAAACCAGGATGCGATGGGTGATCTCGGCTATCGTGCCGCCTTCCGCGATGGCCCCCTGCATGGCCTCGCCGCCGAGGGAGGAGGCATCTTCGATCAGCGCGGTGAGCAGCCCGGCCTTGCCGCCAAAGTGATGGTAGATCGCGCCGCGCGTGACGCCCGCTTCATCGGCGATGTCATCCAGGCGGGCGGCGGCATAGCCCACCCGCTGGAAGACTTCCAGCGCGGTATCCATCAACTGCTGGCGGGTTTCTTCGGCCTGTTCCTTGGTTCGCTTCATGATCGCTCCTTATATATACATATATCATGTATGTATAATTCTGTCAAGAGGGAAATCGAGAATTGATGAAGACTATCGGGATGTCATATCCCAGATGCGGATCGTGCGATCCCAGGAGGCGGAGGCCAGCTTCGTGCCATCGGGCGACCACGATAGGCTGCTCACCACCCCGGTGTGTCCGTCGAGAGTCGCCAACCGTTCGCCTGATGCGGCGTGATAGACGATCACATGATTCTCGTAGGCGGAAGCCAGCATCCGTCCGTCGGGCGACCACACCACGCAGCGCGTCACCGGGAGGCTGTTGCGGCGATCTTTTGGCTCATACCCTTCATCGAGCTTGAGCGTGCGAAGCTCCTCGCCGGATGCGGCATCCCACACGCGCACGCGGTTATCCCAGCCCGCCGAAGCGATCCGCGTCCCATCGGGCGACCAGGCCACGCCATCGACGTGACCATAGTGCCCGCGCAGGGTGCGGAGGCGTTCGCCCGTCGCGGCATCCCAGACGATCACCTTCCAATCCCAGCCGCCTGTCGCCACATAGCGGCTGTCCGGCGACCACGCCACTCCCCACACCGAATCGGTCTGCCCTTCGAGCGTGTGCAGCCTCTCATTCGTGTCAGCATCCCAGAGGATCGTGGTCATATCGGGGAACTCGCTGCCGGAAGCGATGGTGCGCCCATCGGGCGACCATGCCACGCTGGTCACTTCGTTGGAGTGACCACGTAAGCGGCGGAGGTGTTCGCCCGTCGCCGCATCCCAGACCATCACCACCTGATCCGGCCAGCCCGTCGCGGCGGCGATGGCCTCTCCATCGGGCGACCAGGCAACGCTGTACACCCATCCGAGGCGATTCTCGAATGTTCGGATGGTCTCGCCTGTCGCGGCATCCCATACGCGGACGGACTCATCGCCCGCCCCCGATGCGAGGAACTCCCCATTCGGCGACCATGCCACGCTCGTCACGTAGGAGGTATGCCCCTCCAGCGTCGCCAGCAGATCGCCAGACGGGGGCGGGATGCCTTCGGCGGTAGGGGTGGGAGTAGGAACGAGCGTGAGGGTAGGCGACGGCGTTGTTTTTGTTGGTTCGATGGGGATCGCGATTGCGGGCCGGGGTGCAGGAGTCACAGCATCGGCGCACCCTGCGAGGAGAATCACAGCGGCAGACACCAAAGCTGTGAGGGAGCACGAGCGTGCAGACATCGATCACTCCTGAGTAAAAGGATAGTCTCTAGGAAGATTACCTTCCCAACGCGCGGCAGGTTGTCAGATGTTGGGATGGAGGATGATGCACACCGCCCGGTGATAAGCCGGGCGGTGCGATTCCTTATCTACCTGTCTCCCTGTGCGACGCATCAACGACACGCCGCCGAGTTACGCGGTCACTCCGTAACTGGCTCCGCGAGGATCAACTGCACCTCCAGGACCCCCTCACTCTCGGAGACAATCACCGAAAGCTGCTGCCCATTCCGGAGAAACGCGACCGATCCAATGTTCCCTTCCACCAGCGGTTCTTCTTCCGGGGACCATCCCAGGGGAGGAAGTTCGTTCTGATAGAAGGTGAGTACGTCTTTGATGCTGCCCGATGGCAGGTCGTAGGTGATCAAACCTGGCAGGTAGCCGACGTTCTCCGCGTCGGGCATCACGGGCGCGTCGATGGCGGCGTAGGCGGGGCATCCTTCCGGCAGGCTGATTTCTGTCGGGGCGTTGGCGTTCATCAGCGTGTAGTTCCACGTCATGGAACCTTCCACGCCGTCCCCGAAGAAGTCAGCGCCGCCTGTGGCCGTGAGCACGTACTGCGCCACATAGCCACCGTCGGCGGCGACCCACATCTCACCCGTAAACTGGGCCGCATTCCCGTCGATCAGCGCCTGACTATCGAAGGTGTAGTGCTCGGCGGGGATGTTGTTGACGGCTTCGCTGCCTGCGTCTTCAGCGCCGAATACGCTCGGCAGGGACAACGCAGGCTCGCGCTCGGCAAGCCCGACCTCCGATTCGTTGGCTACGGAACCCGTGCAGGCACCGCCGCCGCTCTGTTGATAGGTCACGCCCCCGGTCTCGATCAAGAGCAGGGATGGGGGGAGTTCTTCGATGGATGGCGAAGTGATCTCTGTCGTAACCTGGCGGGCAGCAGGTTCGTCCACGGATACCATCGTGATGGTCTTTGACCATTGTTCCGCCGATCCGTCCCGCGTCCCATCAAACGACTGCACCAGCACCGCCTGGTAGCTGGATAGATCCGCCAGCCCCATCGCCGGGTCGATCAGATCGAAGGGGCCGGGGCCGCCTGCCACTTCGATGTTCAGACCCGTCACCGAACTCGGAATAGTGGTAGGCGAAGTATCGGCGGTAGACTCTGCCGTGACGGGCGCTTCCCCGGTGGAACCGGGTTCGGGCTGTGGCTGGGATTTGCAGCCTGAAACGATCAGCCCAAGCAGCAGCCCGGATACTACGATTCTTCCTCGAATTACAAACCATGTGGTCATAAGTTCCTCATGCAAGCGGCGCGGCGGGAGATGCAGCGGATAGCCTGCGCTCCGCCGCCCGTCTCACGGTAGAGTTATTTTTTCTTCCTGCTCTCAAAGACGACGGTAAACAGGCCATTATTGAACATCTGAAGCCCGCCATCAGCCAGTGAGAAAGACACATTGATCTCCGGGAACGCATCGCTTCCACCGGTGCAGGCGCTCCCTTCGGCACAGGATCCACAGATGGTGTGAGAGATTGAAACGAAGGTGATGTTCAGTGTGACGTCGGTGTCGGTCTGTGTCCCCTCCACGCCAACCGAAGTACTCAGCGGGCTGGGATCTGTCGTGACCTGGCACTCCTTCGCCTGTTCTGTCCAGGTCAGGGTTCCCTGCGCCTCCAGCGAAGTCTCGGTGATGGGTCTCAGAGGGATCGAGTTCATCGACCCGTGGTAATACCCTCCCTGATAACCCCCATTCAGGATCAGGCGGACTTTGTAATCGCAGTTCTTCACCTCGATGGGTACGGTTACCGAGGCAGTGTAGGGGGCTATGCCCGGTCTTGGGTCCCGGATCATGGCTTTGAAGTAGAGATCCGTTGATCCTTCCTTCGTGGCCTTAAAAGTATATTCAGACGGAAGTGAGAAATCCTCGAAGTCCATGCCGAACCATGACTTCTTCGAAGACCCTGAGCGCCGCCCGCCCGGCCCGAAACGGAAGGACCCGACTGATGGATTGCTGACCGTGCCGTCGATGCGGGTACTCAGGGCAGAGTCGCGCTGCGGTATCTCCTGACCGGATGGGCTGGTGACAACAATATTCCGCCACACCCTCACGCTGATGGTTTTCTTTTCCCCGACGCACAGCGTCGCCGAGGTTGGGCTGGCGAAGATCTCTACGCCTGTTACTGTTACTTTCCGCGTTTCCTGCGCCTGCGCGATCTGTTCGGGAGATAGAAACACTCCCAGCAATACTACTGCGATGAAAAAGAATGCAAATCGGAACTTTGTCATTGCTACCCCTTTCCGGGAAATGTCGAATCTTGCCTCTCTACTCACCTTCGTGTTTCACTCCAGGCTTTCCATTCAATACCTCCACCTGTGCAGGCGATATAGGCCCAATGACTCTCCAAATCTGATTGGTTGTATCGTATGGGAAATATTCCGCAAGTTTTGTAACGTGGAAATCGATCTGCTGCAGGGCAGTCTCCGTTGTAGTCTCTACAGGGTGCGCGGCGGCCCGCCATTTGCCTGCTGCATGGCCCCTGTGATACGGTTGTGCACCCTCTTGATTCAGGAACCGAATGTTATGACGATCCCTACCTCGCGCCACTTCCGGTTAGAGCCGCTTGCCAGCGGCGTCTATGCCGCGATCCATCAGGAAGGCGGCTGGGCCATCGGCAACGCAGGCATCATCGATCTGGGTGACCAGACGGTGATCTTCGATACGTTCCTCGGTAGAGAGGCAACAAACGATCTCAAAGCGGCGGCGGAGGCGATTACCGGGCGGGCGGCGGGGCTGGTGATCAACAGCCACTGGCACAACGATCACGTCTGGGGCAACGAGGTGTTCATGCCCACGCCGATCCTCGCCACCGAGCGCACGCGCGAACTGTTCTTCACCGAGGTGCGGGGGGAGTTCGAAGACGCGCGCGACCACGCGGCGCGGCGGTTAGCCTCGGCGCGCAAGCGGCTCGACGCGGCGACACCAGATGCCAACCAGCCCGATCTGCGAGAGGGCGTGACGTTCTTCGAGGCGCTGGTGAACGGAGTCGAAGGCATGACGCTGCACCCTCCGACGATCACGTTCACCGATCAGATCACGCTGCACGGATTGGCGCGCAGCGTAGAGATGATCACCTACGGCGGCGGGCACACCGAGAGCGATGCGATCCTCTTCTTACCGGAAGAGGGGATCGTGCTCATGGCCGACCTGTTGTTCATCGGCAATCACCCGTACCTCTCCGATGGCGACCCGGATGAGACCGTGCGCATCCTGGATCGGGTGAAGGAACTCGATGCCGAGGTGTTCGTCTCCGGGCATGGGGGAGTCGGCGGGCGCAATGACCTCGACCGGATGGCGGCGTACATCACGACGTGTCAGGCACTAGCGCGGGAGTTGATCGACGCGGGCGGCGGCGACGCGGAGATCGATGCGCTGCCCATCCCGGAGCCGTTCGCAGACTGGGGGCTGAGCAGCTTCTTCCCCGTAAATCTGCGGTTCCTGATCAAGCGGATAGGGAGGTAATTCAACCCATGAAAGCGATTCACTTTTACGGGGTCGGGGATGCGTGGGGCGAGTTCTCGAACTTCGCGCCGTACCCGATCACTCTGGATGGGCAGGTGTGGCCCACCACCGAGCATTACTTTCAGGGGCAGAAGTTCCTTGACGACGTACACCGGGAGGCCATCCGGCTGGCGGAGTCGCCGGGGGAGGCAGCGCGGATGGGGCGCAGCCGAGAACGCCCGCTGCGGGCTGACTGGGAATCGGTGAAGGATGACCTCATGCGCCGGGCGCTGCTGGCGAAGTTCACCCAGCACGCCAATCTGCGCGACCTGCTGCTGAGTACGGGCGATGCGCAGATCGTCGAGCACACCGAGAGGGACTCGTACTGGGGCGATGGTGGCGATGGATCGGGCAAGAACATGCTCGGCGTGGTGCTGATGGAGGTAAGGGAGGA
>JAHEME010000198.1 GCA_024643825.1 Chloroflexota bacterium
CCAGCGCCGCCATCGTCATGGCGGCGGCTTCGCCGATTCCGCGCGCTGCGCCAGTCACCAGAGCCGTTTGCCCTGTCAGTGCATCCTTCGGTATGCCCAGCTTCTCTACCAGTTCCTGATTGACTGTGTACATGCTGCCCCCAAGTTTGGCGAAATCCCTGCAAGAATTCAGCGTTAAAACTGGACGTTAGCCTACCTCTTGCCTTTTCTATTCGCAAATGTTAACTGGATGGGGGGAGCACACAGGCAGCGTGTCCTGTATCGGGCAGGGCAGGATCTGGTTCGACGGTTCTGATGCGTATGTGAGAGCGGTTTCCAGCCAAAGAACCCTGGCTTCATCCACCAGAGTCAATGTCTCGGAACGGTTCTCTCCCTGAGTTATGCAGCCGGGTTGCAGCACCTGTGCAGTACGCGCTGATTAATCCGATGGGTGGCCGATGAGCTGGCGAGCCTGGTTGACAGCTTCGGGGTCGGCAATTACCGCACCACCGCGTACGGTTGCCCCGATGATCAACGCGCTACTGATTAGAACCAGGTTTTTGATGATGTACTGACCTTCCAGCGTCGGCGCGTAGGGAAAGTGGCCGAACGCTTCGGCGGGAAACAGAAAGAGTGGTGTGATTGTGCCCAACATTTGGACGAGCAGAAGCAACAATGTGGCACGCATAAATCGGTTCGTAATGAGTCCCAGCCCAATCAAGCATTCCCAGGTCGCCAGAATTGGCAACGATAGGTTGGGTTGAACTGCGCCAAAAGACAGCTTGCTGATGGTATCGGTTGCCAACTCCTGTGCTGGGCTTAACCCTGGGAAGAACTTCAAAACGCCGAACCAGAAGAATACGATGCCCAAACTAATCCTCAACAGCAAGATACTGTACTTCGCCATCCAGTTCGTAATGCTAACATCAATAGGATTCACCCATGTGTTCAGTTGTCGCATGGCAGTAATCTCATCCTTAATCGTGCACCCTGCTTCATTGTGCGGGGTTTCACAAAGGATTGTATCATCATGCGTTCCACCTGACTAATGCCATCGTTGTTCATGGAAACTCGTACTTAAGTGTTTCACGGAAAGTCTTTCAGGATAAGACTTCCGCGAATCCTCACGGTTTGACCGAAAAATCTTTCGGTCAAACGCTTAGACCCGCTACGCAGGAGGGTTCCATTCATGATACCTCTCGCCCGGTTTGAGGATAACCGTCTTTATGATGGTTTCATCTTCGCCCTGTTTGGCTCAAGCATTGGCATCCTGCTTGATGAAGTTCCAGGTGTTGTATGTTGTGGTGAATGGGGATTCTGGTCAAGGGGACGCGAACGGCCCTGCCGGAGTAGCTGCGACACGAAATCGCTATGGAGAAGATCGGCGTCGTTCCTCGCGGGCGGCTTTGATTTCGCGCCGGAGGACGGTCAGGCCAAGGCGTTGAAGAACTTTGCCAGCTATGAATGAGAGTACGGCGATGCCAAAGAGAGTTGGTGCCCAGTATGCGGGAATGATCGCCATCTCGGTGACGGACGTGCTCGTGATGTGGGCCGTCTGATAGACAGAAAACCACATAAAAAACATGACGACGCTCACCGGGAGAATGAGGACTCCCAGTCCCATAAACATACTCCCCAGTGCCGTCCAGATGTTGACGAGTTTCTTCGTGCGCTTGGGGCGGGTGGCAGCGAGTGAGGGAGGCGGCGGAGCGAATTTCGCCTGCTCATCGCTGGCGCGGAGGAGTTCGTCGATTTTGGAATAGTCACGTTGTGGTTTCATGTCTCACCCCCGGTTCCCTCTCCATACGCGGCTGCCGCGTATGGAGAGGGAACGTTCCTGTACCGTAAGAGTGGGCTACACCTCGTAGCTCTCGCCGGGTTTGAGGACGACGGCCTTCGTGCTGGTTTCGTCTTCGACCTGTTTGGCCCAGGCATCGGCATCCTGCTTAATCACATCCCAGGTGTTGTAGTGAACGGGGATCACTACACTGGGCCTCAGGAGCTTGACGGCGCGGAGCGCATCGGCGGGGCCCATGGTGAAGTTATCGCCAATGGGCAGGAAGGCCGCGTCGAGTCCCTCATCGCCATAAAGCTGCATATCGAGGAACAGGCCCGTATCACAGGCGAAGTAGACCTTCTTGCCGCCCTTGCTGGTGATCAGGAATCCCGCCGGGCTGCCTCCGTTGGAGCCATCGGGGAGCATCGACCCATGATGGGCGATGGTCAGCTTGACGTAACCGAAGGGGTATTCGCGCCCGCCGCCGATATGCTGACCGTGGGTATTCTTCACGCCCTGCTTGCTCAACCAGAGGTGAATCTCGTTGTTGGTGATCACGGTCGCGCCCGTGCGGTTGGCGATTCCGATGGTATCGCCCACGTGATCGCCGTGCCCGTGCGAGACGAGGATGTAGTCGGCATCCACGTCGGATGAAGCGCAACTTGCCGCCGGGTTTTCATCAAGGCAGGGGTCGATCAGCACCCGCGAACCGTCGATCTCGCAATCGAATGCTGCATGACCGAGCCAGGTAATTTTGAATGTCATGAGATTCCTCCTGGGGAACTAATCATGGGGTGATGGGCCAACCGCGGTCTATTCACGTTGACCACAATCTGAGTATAGGATCGGTGGGAGTGGCTGACAAATCTCGTAATCCAAGTTGAGGAACTGCAATGCAACAGGTAATGATCATCGGGATGGGGAGCCGAGGGATCAGCCGAGTCGATGCGATAGCCACGCTCTAATATTCATACTCCGCGTAGCACCAGTGCTTCCACAGCATGCGATCCTCCAGAGGGTTGGACGGCTCCCCTGGCTCATGGGATCGGTAGCTGTAGTAGCGAATCTCCAGCGTCGCCAGCCGTTGGCCTGCGGGAAGTTCGCGCTGCGCATTGTACAGGTCGCAGTAGTAGCCCGCCCATGCGTCAAGGAGATCCTCATAACTATTGCGGGCGAGGTTAGATTCGTATTTCTTCCAGCGCACTGATGGCCCAAAGAACGCGCGGCGAAACTCCTCGCTGAGGGGCAGCCCGGTGTTCAGATCAAATGTCGTGCCATCCTCGAACTTTCCGGGGATCACGATCCAGCCATCGACTGTACTGGGATACGGTGAGAACATATCCCACGCCTGCCACATGCTGGCGAATTGCACCACAGTCCGCACATCCGCAGGTACAGGGCGGATGATCGAGCCATCGGCATCATCGACGGTTCTCAGGTTCCACCAGATCACCGCCGCCATCATTGCCATGAGGAAGGCTGTCACCCCGATCCGACCCACGGATCTCACCGCTCCGGCAAAGCGCCCGTCGGCGGAGATGCCGCGCACGACGACCCCCGCCCCCCATCCGACCATGAAGCCGGAGACGATCACAAAGATGGACATCTCCAGCTTATCGCGTAGTGACCAGTCCAGAAGCGAAAAGGTGCCAGAACCTACGATGATCTTGCTGACCATTGAGGCCATCGCCAGCCCTACCAGAATGCCGATCAGGGCCGAAATTCCGCTGGAGAATAGATGCCGATGGGCAGCATCTTCCTGAATCACAGCCGCATCAGCGGCCTCCGGCGCAGGCGGCGAACTCCGCCTTGCCAGCCCGCCGAGCATCCACCACAGCGCGCGGCGCACAAACCCTGCGCGCAGCGTCCACGCCCACAGACGGCTGAGGGGCAGATGTCCCGCCCCCTGAATCCATGCGTCGGCCCCTTCGAGCCGCGTGCCGTCGCTGTCCACGATCCACCAGTCATCCGGGCCGCCGGGGGCGGTCTCCGTCTCTTCGACGGTGATCTCGTCGGGATGGGTGATCGCCAACAGCAGCCACAGTGGGCTGCCCTCGCCGGGGAGCGAGATGCTGGCAGGGGGGAGCACTCGATGCAGCTTCCGATCCGCCCACACGATCCATCGCGGGTCCCAGAAGAGGAAGTATGAGGTGATCATCACCGCCGGGAAGTTGCCCACCGTCATGAACGTGGCAATGCCCAGATGCAGCATCATGCCCAGCGCCAGCGCGATGATGCGCAGATACGGCTGCCCGATGGGGAAGAACACGAACACGAAGAACACCCACTCGGTGATCAGCGTCTGCCAGTTGAGCACCTGCATCAGCCACAGCGGGCCGTGCGCCAGAAACCAATCGCCGGTAGGCAGCGCCAGCGAATGAACTTGCAAAGCATAATACACACCCGTCCCCTGCTGCCACGCGAACCCCGGAATCTTCAGAATGCCAGTGAACAGGTACACCATCGCGATCTGAATCTGCACCATGCGCAGCGGGAAGGCATACGCGGTGCGCGGCGCATCATTCACGCGCAGATCCGCCAGATGGTGCGACCGTCCATACTGCCCCAGCCTCCGCCGGATCGCATCGACCGAATAATACTCGCCCAGCGGCAGGAACATGATCCAGAAGCTCACAGCGCGGATCACGGTATCCGCCCCGTTGAGGATGAAGATATTGCGCTCGTGAACCGAGATCAGCATCACGAACTGGATCACGGTGATCAGCCGGGTGCGCGTCCCGGTGATGAACAGCACGATCACCACCACCCATAACGCAAAGAAGACGTCTACCATCCAGAGGTAGGGCATGGAATCCAGCAGCGAGAAGCGGTTGGCCCGGATCAGACTCTGCATTGCCCACTGCGGCACGATGCCTTCTTCGGTGAAGAAAATGCGTGCAATGGGGAAGTGAAAGAGTGCGTCCTTGAGGAGGATCAAGCCAAAGAAGATGCGGAACACGCTCAAGGGGCGCGCATCCACCTGCCCGAACCAGTAGTCACGCCGAAAAATGTTATATGTGTTGCGAGGGGAGGTCGTTTCCATCATCGAAGGGCTAATCCCTAGTGCATGAATCCTTCGGAACCGTAGTCATCTATTTGTCGTAGCCTGGGACAACTTCGGGTTGCTCTGCTAAAGCGAGTCCTACGGCGCTCCACTTGCGGGCGGGATGTCAAGCAACCCGGTTCGCGAAGGGACAAAATCCCGGAGAAACCGCCACCTCCTGTGATGGTTAGGGATTTTGAGGGTCACCATTCACCGCCTGCGCCGCGTCACTAGCGGCCTGCGCCGGGAGCACGTTATTTAGCAGGACGGCTTCCAGCGCATCTTGAAGGGCCGGGCCAACCGGCCCTCGTACCGCCAGTTCTGGCTGCACAATGGCAGCATTCAGCGCGGTGTTGGCAAATGCTGGATAGCGGTCGGTATCACCCCAGACCGCCAGCGCGGTGGGCTGCGATGGCAGCCACGCCGCCGCCCTTGTGTACGTCCCCTGATTCACCGGGCTAAGGAGGAAACTCAGCAGTTCGAGAGCCGCTTGCTGTCGCTCCGGGTCGGTAGAGACCAGCGCCCATGACCAGCCAGTGATCAGCGTCGTGGGCAGGCCGTCCGGGGTGGGAATCCCGCTAAGTCCGGTGGAAGTCCGCACTGACTGCCGATCCACCAGATACTGCGTTGAAGTCACCGCAGCCAGCCCTGCCTGTCGGTCGCGATAGGAGATCCACGTATCGGCTGCATCCGAAATCTGGAACAGCGCCGGGTCAATCACGCCTTTGCTACGACCCGCCGCATAAAACGTCAGGACTTCTTGCAAGGCATCCGCATCCAGATGGGGCATGTCCTCCGCATCGACCAGCGTGCCGCCTGCCGCCAGATACTGAGTCAGGGTGGTCAGGTTCACATCTTCCTTGGGGGCAGCAGGGAATAAGTACGGGACAGAGCCAGTAAGCACCGCTGCAAATGAATTCGGCGGTTCCTCGAAAGAAGAGAGCCGATACACCATGTGTTCGAACTCCAGCACGTACGCCAGTCCAAAGAGTTGATCGTCGATGGTTCCGAGGGCCAGCGCCGCCGGGTAGAGCGCATCAGGAAGAGCCGGGTCTACCAGTCCATCAAGGGGGAGGATCAGCTTCTCATGCGCGGCGTCCAACAGACGCTCGTGATCCAGCAGCACCAGATCGGGGAGAATGCCAGGAGCGACCGGGGGCGCGCTGCGTAAATACGCGATAGCGCTGCCCGGCCCCGTTGCCCGCTTGGAGTAGAACTCGACACGCACGTCGGGATGCGTCTCGTCAAAGGTGACTAGCTGCTCAAGCAGCGCTTCTCCGCCGGGCGTTTCACTGGT
>JAHEME010000199.1:0-4498 GCA_024643825.1 Chloroflexota bacterium
GCGACTCGAAGTCACCAGACGCTTCTGCCATCGGCCTCGGCATTGCGCTGGGGGCCGGGATCGGCACAGCGCTGGGTGTCGCGCTTGGTAACATTGGGATGGGAATCGGGATCGGGGTTGCGATTGGTATCGCAATTGGTGCGGGGCTTTCGAGCCGAGGAAAGTCGGAATTGAAGGATGAGGAGTAGCCTTTAGAATAACCCCAACGCTGGCTATTCTCCTGAGAGGAATGGGATTGTTAGTTTACATAGATGAGAGTGGCTTTCCTGATCTCAGGGACAACACAACGAATCCGGTATTGGCGGCAGTCTGCATTCCTGAGCAAGCTCACAGGAAACTTAGCCGCGAGTTTTACAAGATCAAGAGTACCTTTTTCCGTAATCCAAACAGGGAACTAAAAGCAACAAAGTTACTTAGTCCGAATGTTTTCCAGAATCGACCTGATGACCGTGAGTTGGTTGAACGGGTCTTTGAACTGATCGGAGAATCAGGATTGGCTGTTTTCGCAGCGATCATGGCCCACCCCAAACAGCGTCCTGACCTCCCTGCGGGATTCATTCCTAACCAGTATAGATTCTTGCTTCAGCGAATTCATCTTTACATGTCAGAATCTATCAAACCCGGAGATATGGCAATACTTATATTCGATGGAGATGGAACAGCAGGGATCAAAGGTGGTCTGGGGCCAGGAATAAGCAACTATCTCTTTCGAAGCCTTGAAGGACAGTCTTTCTCAACGATACTCACATCTCCCCTGTTTGTTGATTCAGAAATCACAGCGGGGATACAGATTGCAGATCTGATTGCGGGCTGCATCAGGCATGTGCATGTGCATGAGCGAAGCCTACAGAGAAGGGAAAAAGCAGACGATTCTTTTGAATCTGCCCTGACACGTTACTACAGGATCATTCAGTCGAAGACATATGACTTTGAAACTGATACGATGACCTATTACGGATTATTCACTATGCCAGAGCGTTATTTGTATCAAACCGCGAAAAATCAGGAAGAAGAACAGACATCAGAGGGAAATTAACAAAAAAGGAAGCCAGGCACGCGGGTCCAATGGACCTACCTTAGAGGCAAACCTCTGATCCCAGCTTCACAATTAATTATAGGCAAATTTGTATACACTGTCAACAATTTCAACAGTACCAGGACGAGCTTCAGGAGAGTAGCAGAATTATGGCCGAAGTCATCAACATGCCCAAGCTGGGCTTCGATATGCAGGAAGGCCAACTGATCAACTGGCTCAAGCAGCCGGGCGATGCGGTTGCAGAGGGAGACATCCTCGCCGAGATCGAATCCGATAAGGCGACAGTAGAAGTAGAAGCGTTTGTAGAAGGCACGATGCTCCAGCATCTCGTCACCGCCGGGGACTGGGTTCCCATCGGTGCGCCGATTGCCGTCGTGGGCGCAGCAGGCGAAACGGTTGACCTCGCCGCGCTGGGGGTTTCTGCACCCGCGCAGCAAGCCGAAGCCAAAGCTCCGGCCCTGGTCGCCGAAGCACAGACAATCTCCGTCCCGTCCAAAGAATCCACGTCCGGCAACGGGCATCACATGGCTGATTCTAATGGTCACGCCGATATGCCGGAAGGTGTGCGTGCCAGCCCGCTTGCGCGCCGCATCGCCGCTGAGAAAGGCATCGACCTCCGCGCCGTAGGCGGCAGCGGTCCGCAAGGGCGCGTCGTGAAAGCCGACATTGAATCGTATCAGGGAACGGGCGTATTCGTCGAAGCCCCTGCTCCGACCCGCGCATCCGCGCCGACTCCCGTTGTCACTGGCAAGGACGATCAGACCATCGAGACCCCGCGCATTCGCAAGCGCATCGGGCAGCGCATGGTGGAGAGCAAGACCACCGTCCCGCACTTCTATGTGACGGCCACCGTCGATATGGGGCCGGCGATGGAACTCCGTAAAGACCTGAACAAGCGGCTCGAAGCCGAAGGCACGAAGATCACGGTCAACGATCTGATCGTCAAGGCGGTCGGGCTGGCCCTGCGTGACTTCCCGAATATCAACTCAACCTTCCAGGGGGATACGATCATCCGGCACGGGCACATCAATGTGGGGATCGCCGTCGCCATCGAGAACGGTCTGCTGAACGTGGTGGCGAAGGATGCCGATCAGACTCCGCTGACCGTCATGGCGCAGCATAACGCGGCGATGATCAACGGCGCGCGCGAGGGTAAGGTGCGCCCCGAAGATGTAGAAGGCGAGACCATCGCTGTCTCTAACCTGGGTGCGTACGATGTCGATAGTTTCATCGCCATCATCAACCCGCCCGCCGCAGCGATTGTCGCCGTCGGTTCCGCCGCCCAGCAGCCGATTGTGCTGGAAGACGGCACGCTCGGCGTAGGCTGGCGCATGAAGGCTACCGTCAGCGCCGACCACCGCGTCACCGATGGCGCGGAAGCCGCGAAGTATCTTCAGCGCGTCAAGGAAATCCTCGAAGACCCGCTGCGGCTGTTGATGTAGCCGCTAGAGCTTGCGATAGATGAAAGAAAGAGCCACGTATAGAAATCGCGTGGCTTCTTTTCTGCTATACTCAGGTCATGACCGATCATCCGATAACTCTGCCCATCCCCGATCACCTGGTTGACCGTGCTCGCAAGATTGCACAGGCAACCTCTCGCCCGGTGGAAGAGGTACTGCTTGAGCACCTGGAAGAAGCTTTCGCATCTCCCCTGCCTTAACTGCCAGCCGACGAACAGGCAGAACTTGAGGCGCTTGCCCATCTTTCCGATGACGCTCTCCTAACGATTGCCCGCGAACAGATGTCAGCGGAACGACAGACCTGCATGGCAGACCTGATGCCAGGTAATTCCACAGGTGGTCTAAGTTCTGAGGAACAACACGAACTGGGGATGCTGGTCGAACAGGGCCAGCGGCTGGCATTGCGTAAAGCGCAGGCAGCCTCATTGCTTGCTATGCGCGGTCACAACAGGCCGCGCAACAGTTGAGCGTCTCCGCATGAATCTGGATCGCGTTGTAGCAGCATGTCGATTGTGGTCTCATCTAGGGATTCATCCCCCTAAGACGACCTGATCCCCGCCCTTCTCCTCCAAAACAAAGGCAACCAGTTCTTCGTAGGTCATCGCGCGGCCTTCATCGATCAGACGGCGGTAGTTCTCCTCGCCCAACCTGTTCTGGATGGCTCTGCGATACTCCGCGACCTGCCATTCATCGGCGGGATGATGGCGGACTCCATGCGCCTCCATCAGAGCATCAGAGGCCCCCATTATTTGCGCACCGCGCTCTGCTTGATCGCGTGCAGCCAGCACACCTGCCAGTTGAGGTGTCGCTGCAATGGCTCCAACCGGATCACTAATCCTGGCAAACAGGCGAATCGCATCCCGAACTAGACGTTCCGCCGCTCGGCCATCACCCATGTTTCCCGCAACGACACCAAGATTCTGTAAACAGATCGCCTCGCGCATCTGATCGCCGGCGATGTGAGCTACTCTCAGGCTGCTCTCGTAGGAATCCTTTGCGCGCTCCAATTCCCCATTCATACGCGCTAACTCGCCCATCATGCAGTCCATATCTGCTACTGCTGACAGATCATTCTTTCTCTCCAGGAGCGCTCGCCCTTTCTCAGCGAGCGCCATCGCTCCTGAATATTCTTCAGGTGTACCCAGATAAGTGGCCACCAGGTCGATCAGGGTCAATCCCATCCCATGATCGTCTCCCATTGCCTCGTACAACGCCAGGGCTTCGTGTGTCGCATGTCTGCCGCCGTCGATGTCATGGGCGTAGAAGGCTACCACTCCAGCAGCACGCAGCACGTTAGCGCGCACCTCGGACGCCGTCTCTGAAAACTCAGGTGAGTCGAGTGCGGTTGCTGTCCACAGTACTCCCTCGGAGTAGTATCCAACTCGGTGCCAGAATTGTCCCAGACCCCCGACCAGAACCATGCCGGGCAGCGGATCACCGCCTCTCAGTGACCATTCCACAGCGGCGCGGATGTTCCCGTATTCCACGGACAGTTGCTTAAGCATTCGTGCTTGATCCGGACCACCACGCGTGGCTGGTTCTGCATCATGAACCAACCGTGCAAAGTAATCCGCATGCTTTCGGCGCATCTCCCGCGTCTGCCCACGCTCGTCGAGCTTTTCCTCTGCATACTCGTGGATCGTCTCCAACATCACGATGCGAGATTCTTTCTCCAATCCTTCTGTCACTACCAGTAGATTCTTGTTGACCAGCGACTCAAGCCCGTTGAGTGCATCACCAACGAAATCAAACCCGCACACCGCCGTGATCGCCTCGACGGAACGCCCTCCGCGAAACACCGCCAGCCGCGCAAACAGCGCCTGTTCATCGTCATTGAGCAGATCGTGGCTCCACGCGATAGCGGCCCGCAGAGTCCGGTGTCTATCAGGAACATTGACTGGCCCGTGTTCCAGTGCGCTCAGGCGGGTTTCCAGTTGGCCCAGCAGAGCGTCCACGCTGAGATATTTGACTCGCGCCGCTGCGAGTTCAATCGCCAGCGGCA
>JAHEME010000199.1:4508-6092 GCA_024643825.1 Chloroflexota bacterium
CGAGTTCCTGAGGGGTCGGATCGAAATCGGGGCGGACGGCTTTGGCACGCTGCAAGAACAAATCAACCGCCGCGTACTCCTGCAGGTCGGTTGCGGAAACCGCGTCGCCCGGAAGCGCCAGCGGCGGCACAGGGTATTCCTGCTCGCCATAGACTCGAAGCGCCGCGCGACTGGTAATCAGTAAATACAATTCAGGAGATGCTGCCAGCAGATCGGCCACTAGGGGCGCAGCTTCAAGAATATGCTCAAAGTTATCGAGGATCAGGAGCGGAGGGTGATGAGTGAGCACCTTCTTCAACGATTCCATGATCGCTGTCCCGGAGGCTTCCGGTATACCCAGCGCTCCAGCGATGGCACTCCCAAGCTGCGACGGCTCAGCAATCCGCGCCAGGTCAACGAAGTACACGCCATCCCGCACCGTCGGCAGCATGCGCAAGGCTGCTTCCATAGCCAGCCGTGTCTTGCCTGTCCCGGCTGGCCCGGTGAGCGTCACCAGCCGATGCTCGCGCACCAGCCGCATTACGTCTGCCACTTCCCGATCACGCCCCACAAACGAAGTCAATGTCGCAGGTAGATTGTTCTTTGGCACATGAGATGGAAGAACGCTGCCATCTTCAGAATTTAGCAACCCCGCATCGCGCGCCACTGCCGCCGCCTGCGTTCGGCTGCTCACACCCAGCTTCTCGAAGATCTGGCGGTTGTACCACTTGACCGTATCCACCGTGACCACCAGCCTCTCGGCGATCTCCCGATTGGATAGACCATCCGCGATTAGCCGCAGCACTTCTGTCTCACGTTCGGTAAGCAGCCCGGACTGTGACGCAAAATGGACAGCCCCCATCCCCATCCCTCCTCTTTCCCCACCAACACACTCTCATCTTAGGCTAAGGAAGGGGTCTCGGCAAGCGATTCCCTCCCTTTTCCCTACTTTAGTGTGGTGACACCCCTACCGACCGCCGCGTATAGTGGATGCATGCGAGCGACTCAACTGGGAGGAACACGATGCACCCGTACATGTACGAACAACAGGCGAAGATCAAACTGAACGACCGCTTCAAAGAAGGCCGTGAATGGCGCAAGTGGCGCATTGCCCATCCCGCCGGACGGGGACTCATCGTTCGTGTAGTCGGCGTCCTGAGCAGCACGTTCCGCCGCATCCCAAGGGCGCTTCGTGGACGGGCACAGCGCGTGCTTGAAGTTCCGCCTTCTGCCATCTCCGACGTGAGGGTCGAGGCTCCACAGCCGCGCCACGCACGCTAACCAACTTCGATTCCACTCCTACGGAATCCTCACCCCCGCTTAGAGGTCGCGCTCGGATCGGGGGTGAGGTCATTTTCGCTGACTTCAACCTCCTTGAGTCACAACACCTATTCTCCGGTCTATATACACACACATCCTCATTCTGTAACAAATCCTGCCCCGAAATCGAATATTCTATAGGAAAGGCCATTCCATAGAACGAACAGCCAACTGCGAGGAGCCAATGGATCCAGGCACAGCGCACAACCAGAGCCAGACGCGGCTCAGAGAGTATCTTGCGATGGAAAATGAAACGTTGATGAGGACGCTGCGCGTGTATGTAGC
>JAHEME010000200.1 GCA_024643825.1 Chloroflexota bacterium
CGCAACCAGCGGAGGCGTAACCACAAACACGATCTGCAAGGCGGTGTTGGATCGGTTGAGATGCGTCGGTTCCGCCAGCAGGCCGACGATCACCGCACCAACGTACGCCCCGATGATCGTGTACCACATCAGGCCAATCTGATGGAATACGCGCCGCCCGATCATGATCACGCCGATCCCCGCGCCCAGCGGGTACGCCAACCCGAACCCGACCAGCGCGCCGACAATGTCGCCAAAGCCGCCGGGTTTCATGGCGCCGATTGCGCGGCCCACCAGCGCAATCGGGATCGCCAGCGCCGCACCCACCAGCGCCCCCACGAGGACTTCACTAAGAAACGCCGCAAAGTACTTCATAGGCTCACCGCTCGATACCCTGCTCCCAGAGCTGGCGGGTGATCGCCAGATGCCCAACATGCTCGGCCCAGTGTTCGAGCACATGCACCAGCACCCACATCACCGAGAACTCCTTGTCGTGGCGGCGTGAATGGCGCATCGAATCCAGATCATC
This sequence comes from Chloroflexota bacterium, assembly GCA_024643825.1. Lineage (GTDB taxonomy): Bacteria > Chloroflexota > Anaerolineae > Aggregatilineales > UBA3940 > JAHEME01. The sequence continues at coordinate 509 of JAHEME010000200.1, forward strand.
GGGCGTCAACGGTTCGATGACGGGCAGAACTTCCTGCACCGCCGCGTCCAGCAGGGTAGTGAGGGCCGCCGCATCCTGCCCCCTGGTGGCAAACTCCACATCGCGGTCTCGCTGAACCTCCTGCTGACCGATGATGTCGCGGATCAGGTAGCGTGCTGATCCTGCCATGTGCGTCGCCAGCGCGCCCATCGAACTCATGCCTTCTCCGGGAACCCAGTCGAGCGCCTCCGTTGGCAGTCCGTCGAGCGCGGCAGCCGCCGCCTTTTGCTGCCCCTGCAGGCGTTCGATGTAATCTTCAATTGCTTTATGCATGCCTGTGCCTCTTGTGAGTGCGAATCTACCGAGATGTATACTCCCCCGCGGGGAAAATCACAAACGACCGGTGACCATCACGGCAGACGGCAGATCACAATGTTATCTACCCAGAACTCACTGCCTCCATCGGCTTGAAACGCGTGCAGGTCGTCCGGGGATTGGAAGACCATGGTGTCTGCGTTATTCACCCGCACGGTGATATCCCGCCGAACCTTGGTTACAGAGATCGATCCGCTGGATTGCAGGTTGAACCACCCGCCGATGGCGGCCTCCGACTTCCCCTGTATCCATAGGAAATCGAACTCTTCACGGTAGCTGCCGATGACACCCTGCGCGTAATAGACAGGTTCATCAGGGCCGCCCACGGCATGCAGTGCCAGGCTTCCGCTGAACGCGCTTTCCGCCACGCTCCACCCCTGCGGAAGCCCCTGACCCACCCAATCCCAGTGTTGAGCCACGCCATTCTGAAAGTCCTCAATGTACAGCACATCTTCGCCCGGCTGACACGCTTCTGCCGGGAGAATCTGCTTCGGGTCACGCTCCAGTACGACCGTGACCGTATTCTGACCGCGTTCCAGCCTGGCGGATTGTGATGTGCCCGTGTAGCCCTGTGCTGCTACCGTCAGGGCGGCGGTAGCCCCCGATAGGCCCTGCCAGATCGCCAGCCCGCGCTCGTTGACGACAGCCGGGAATGCACTGTTGGCTTCTGCAAGGAACACGGAGCCATTCGTGATCGGATTGCCCTCTGCATCCGTCAGCGCCACGATCAGATCGTAGGGCCTGTCCGTCGGTGAGACATCGGGGGTTAGCGTTCGCACCGCGGTCGGGGAATGTGTTGGTGTAACAGCCGCGGTGGGGTCGTCGAAAGGCGGCGCGGTGATCTGCTCGAAGCCCGACGCACAGGCGACCAACCCGATAGGGATCAGAACAGCAGCGATGATCAGCGATCTAGGCATTAGGCAGTCTCCTCTGCAAGACGACGACTCAGAGGATGCGGAAGCAAAATCCGCGAAGGAGTGGGTACTCCCGTCACCGTACCTGTTTGGCGATGTTATCCTCATCATACACCCTTTCCTGATCGAAAGGGAAACCCATCGATTACCCGCTCAGTCAAGCAGCCCGATCTCCAGATCATCAAAGTTTGCCGTCACCTCCAATCCTTCCAGCACGAACAGAACTTGATAGGAAGGACTGCTCACTCTTCCCGGATTGGATATGCCTCGGTTGCCCTGATTGCTCCCATCAATGTAGAATGTGTATACCAATGTGGAAGGAGCAATCTCAATTCGCATGGTGTGCCAGCTTGCCATCTGGATTTCGACCGGGGTGGTCTCGGATTCCACTGCGTGATAGAGACCACAATTGGAAAACAGCGCATCGCTGATATAGCACCGCCCAAACCCAACATTCCCGATCCTGTCATCTGCTACACTGATCTGCATGAACGCCCGTCCCACCGAACCCGGCTCCAGCATGATTCGGGCCGATACGTAGAAAGGCGATGTCACCGCAACGTCAGCGAAGTACTTTACATACAGGATCGAAGACCCATCGCTGCTGGGAGATTGGGTCATTCTCAGTACGCCATCGGTCTGTTCAATAGCATGGAGCACATCGGCTTCACTTGCATCTTCATAGAGACTTGGATCGTATGCGCCATCAAACTCCGGGTTGTCGAACGAATCCGATACCATCACCGTGGGTGACGCAGCGGGTTCTTTCGGTCTGAGCACACCCGTCGCCAGGACAAAGACAGCCACACCCACCACTACAAGCAATGGAACGCCTATCGTTACCAGCTTCCGCAGCCCGCCGCCTCCCTCAGCAGCAGGCTCAGGAGTAACTTGCTTCGGAGGTTTGATGGCGATATCCTGCGCCGTATCCTTAATCGGCGTGATCTGCCGCGCTTGCAACGCGCGTTCCAATGCCTGCTCACGTTCCATCTCCGATGCCTCGCTCAGTTTGCGATTCTCATCAGCGCGGCGGCGGAGTTCAGCCATGTGCGCTTCGGCTTCGCGCATAGCCCGTTCGGCCTCTTCTTGCTGCTGGCGGGCGGCCTCCAGTTGTGAATCCGATTCCGCCTGCTTGCGTCGATCTTCCTCGGCAATGCGGAGCGTCTCTTCTTCGTCGAATAGACTCTGGGCGGCTTTGCGCACTCGTCTATCCGGGTCTTCCCGCGCCATGATCGAAAGCTGTTCGCGGGCGATGGGCGCAAGCTCTGAGGGCGTGTCTTTGGCGATGGTGATCAGCGCAGCCACTGCCCCCCAGCGCACCTCCCCCACATCGGATCGCAGCGCGTGCTGAAGATCGATGGACAGGCGCGGCCCGCGCTCCCACGAGAACACGAAATCGCCGTCGGCGCTGCCGACGAGGTAGCCGTGATTGGGCAGCGCGCGCGACCGTCGGTGGGCGGAGACGGTCTCTTCCAGATACAGCCCCAGACTCTTGGCTCGCAGGATGCCGCTGGCGGTCAGGGCTGGATCAGCGAGACCGTTCAGCAGATAGTGGGTGAACAGCGAGTACTCTCCCGCGAGGTCATCATCGACGACTTCTTCGCCCCCGGCGGTGATCGCATAGCGAGCCTTGCGGGTCAGCAGATACTCGGCGGTGCGCTCGGCATCGAACTCGCCGCCGCGTCCGCGGAGGGCCAGCCCACTGAAACACGCATCCAGCAGGAATAGCCCATGCTTGGCAGGCAGCGCCTCCGCCTCATCAATGATGTCCTCCATCGCCAGCGAGTTCCAGAAACCATCCGATCCTGCCAGCGCGAGGTAGCCCTCTGTGCGCTGCCCGATAGGCCGCGTGATCCCATGCCCGGCGAAGTAGAACAACACCCGATCATCGGGGTGGGGGCGCAGCCTGCCGAACCAGCGCAGAATGCTCTCGCGCGTCGCGTCCCCGTCATACAGTTCGGTGACGCTGAACTGAAACGAGTCGCGCAACTGCCGGGCGACGGCTTGCGCACCGTGTACAGCGGTATTCAACGACGTCAGAGAAAGGTAACGATCAATGCCGACGACCAGTGCATGAGAGGCATGGTATAGGGGTTGAAACGGCTGCGATGCCATTGGCTCTCCAGTGTCAGACTCTATCGGGCCACGAGCTTGCGAGTGTAATTTCCCAGTATAGGGGATGTGTAGGACGAAGGTCAAGAGTGAATAGACCTCTCGCTGCAAACAAAACAGCCAGCCGTGCGAGGGCTGATTCGTTTGGCCCTGTTGATCTACCGCATTTGGCACAGCACCACGTTATCGATCCAGAACTCGTTAAAGCCGCTTGCCTCAAACGCAGCCGAGAATAGCATTAGGGAGAATCCCCATGTGAAAGGGGGGGCAACAATGCTACAGTAGCAATGCGGTAATCAAGACAGATGCATTCTCTGGAGCACATATCTATGTTCACAGCCAATCCCATTCCTACCGATGTTGAATACAGTCCCCCGCAGAAACGCCACTCAGATCCCAAGATAGCAGGCTTGCGCAGATGGGTTCGCCCGAAGCTGCTGGCTGCTCCAAGCGAATTCGATCTGGCGAGCACGGCGGATGAAGAACATCGCAACACGGTCATCCATCGGTTGCAGTCTCTCTTACAGCATAACAATGTCCAGATCGGCCAGACAGAATACGAGGAACTCGAACAGGGGGTGATCGACGATCTGCTTGGCTTCGGGGCCATCGAGTCGCTCGTTCGAGATCGATCCTATTCGGAAATCATGGTCAACGGCCCTGATGTGATCTTCGCCGAGCGCAAGGGCAAGATGGAAGAAACTGAATTCATCTTTGACGACGAAGAGCATATTCAATGGACGGCACAGCGTATTGTGCGTCCATTGCAGCGGGAGTTCAATCGCCGCAACCCGATGGTGGATGCCCGTCTGCCGGATGGCAGCCGCGTCCATTTGATCATGCCCCCTTCTGCGCTTCAGGGAACCACCATCACGATCCGTAAATTCCCGGAGAAGGCGTTGACGTGGCAAGACCTGGTACAGTATGGTTCTCTCACCGAAGATGTTGCCGATTTCTTGCGTGCGTGTGTCATCGCCCGCCTGAATATTGTGGTGTCCGGCGGCACTGGCTCTGGCAAGACAACGCTGCTCAACGTCATCAGCAACTTCATCCCGGATGATGAACGTACGCTCACCATCGAAGACTCCGCCGAGCTGCAATTGAGTCAACGCCATGTGGTGAGTCTGGAAACAGCGGCGGCTGTCCCCGGTAGTGACGAAGGGCAGCTCAGGATTCGTGATCTGGTCAAAGGCGCGCTCCGTATGCGGCCTGATCGGATCGTAGTCGGGGAGATTCGCGACGGGGCGGCGTTAGATATGCTGCAAGCCATGAACACCGGGCATGACGGCTCCCTGACGACCGTTCACTCCAACAGCCCGCGCGATGCGGTTTCCCGGTTGGAAACGCTGGCGATGATGGCGGGCATGGACTTGCCTGTGTTGATCGTTCGCTCTCAGATTGCCAGCGCCGTGAATCTGATCATTCAGCAGGCACGTCTGAAAGATGGCAGCCGCAAGATCACCCAGATTACCGAAGTGCAGGGTCTGGAGGGCGAGAACGTCATTTTGCAGAACATTTTCACCTACACGACGAACGGGAAACCCGGCTTCCATCCCAGCCATGAAGGGGGTGGGCAGCTTATGGCGAACGGGCTGCGCCCCAAATTTACCGAACGATTTTCTGAGTATGGTATTGAAATACCCCCACGGCTGTTCATCAGCTAGTGTTTCGTGGCCTAAAGGTACCTATTGTGGCAGTGGCTGCACACGAAACCTCAGGCAGTTGGGCCAGCCAGCCTGGCTATTTCTCGGCCCAACTGCACTGGATCAGGTGAGGTAAACTGGAACGGGGGGGCGTGTTCTGGAGCCAGCCGCCAGCGGGCCTTCTCGCCGACCGCGTGGCTGCTGTTCCAAGCTAAAGAAACGGTACTTAGTTACGAGAGGTTATGTTATGACCCAAAGTATCATGATCGTTGACGATAGCTCTGAGATCCTGGCCCTTTGCAGCCTCCTGCTCGAACGTCGAGGGTATGGTGTGCTCACGGCTCTGGATAGCGCGATTGCCCTTGAGATGCTGGAAGATTCGATCCCCGATCTGTTCATCCTTGACGTGATGATGCCAGAGATCAACGGAATTGAACTATGCCAGCGAATTCGCGCGCTCCCTCAGCATAAGCAGACACCGGTGCTGATCCTCTCTGCATATTCCGATACTGACATTGTCG
>JAHEME010000201.1:0-5636 GCA_024643825.1 Chloroflexota bacterium
CCTGCGGCGTCGCTGCCAGAGGTGGCACGTACCGCAAAGGCTCTCGTTATTGAGGTGAACCCTGCCCCCAGTTTCCTTACGTCCAGGGTGGACGTGTTCCTTCAAGGCAGGGCGGGGGAAGTGCTTCCGCAACTGGTGGATCGGGTTCAGTCTCTTGTTGAAGGGACTCCTTGAGTAAGGTCGGAAGGATGAGAGAGGGAATGCCTCGACTGAAACCAACCTATCACATCGTCATTGGCCTTCTTGGGTGTGTATTGGGCCTTGGTTGCGCTCTGACTGCGGACAATGCCCCGCAAACTTCAACAAGCGAGTCAGCAAATCCGGGCGTGGTACTTGAAATTGCAAGCGCCCAGTCTCCAGCAACCACAGCACTACCTCTTGCTTCTTCGCCTACAACGCCAGTTGAGCCTCCTTCGATTGAAGCGCCTGTGGTTTCGGAGCAGCCATTAGTTGCTACGCCTACGCAAGCGGCATCTTCCGTGCCAGAGGCTCTCCCGATTCAGGGGGCTTTCGACATCTATCTTGGCGCTCCCGACACTGCTGGTGATCAACTGCTTCGATGGGTTGATACCATCTCCGGCCAAAAGATCACGGAGATTACGATCCACACAGATGATGAGTCTGCGATTCGTGCCGGGCAGTACGTGTACTTCTATGAGCCGGGAACCCGCGAGCCACGGCGAGCCAATACAGCAGGCGCGGTAGAGGCGATCTCGTTTGCCAATCCTCCATCTGGTACACAGTATTATCAACTGCTGCCCAGTGCTACCGGGAACTACCTTGCATGGCTTATTGTGGCAGCGGATAACACATTTTCTATCTACCTCTCGCGAGTCGATGGCACTGATATACGGCAAATCAGCAGAGATACTCTCTTTGATGGAGAGACGATAAGCCTATTACGCGTGACCAATGATGGAAGCCGCATCTTCTATGATCGGAGACCTTTGGACGTTCTGGGCGAAACTCGGTTCTTTGCCCGGTATGACATTTATCTGGCCGATACACTGACCAATCAGACTGTCCATTTGCCAGAGGAACCTGCATGCGGGGAAACGCTGGTGTGTGATGCGCACATCTCCACGGACGGAGCGTTTCTGATTCGGATGCTGCCTTCATCCTTGTATCAGCAGCCCGTCGTAGTTACTAACCTGGTGACAAGTGTTGTTCTGGCACGGTTTGCGCCCCCGACTACGCCAACAGGCTATACTCTGGAAGTTGGCTACCCATTTCTAACACCGGGTGGGGAGCTAGTGTATCTGCAAGCCTATGGACCTCCCCAACTGGAAAGCTACCGGTTGGTCTGGGCGAATATTGTGACAGGGGATCAGCATGTGATCGTTGATCTGGGGCACGAAAAACATCGACCCCTCGGCTGGGCTGCCGATGGGGTGAATCTGCTGACCACGCGTGAACCGCTTCAGTACGACACCTGGCAAATCGATACGGAAACAGGATCGTTTCACCAGATCGCCGGGATGCTGTTTCTGGGGCATGTGGAAGAACCTCCTGAGTCGCCATAGCTTTCCCAGTCAGGCAGAGGGTATGACACGAACAGAATCATCGGAACAGCACTGGTTGCCAGCATGGGTGCGCAAAGAACACCCAATCTTTGAGCTTGAGACTCGCCGCCGAGCAGAGAATCGGGCTGTGAATCTGCTGCGCATCGGCTGCGTGCCCGCGATCTTTTTGGCAACCCTTGTTTCATTTGCCTTCATCGTGGGGGCCGTTGTCTTAAGTCAAGGTACTTTGTTCATTTCGTTTCGTGATGCGGAATACATCGTTCCGCTGGTGCTAGGGTGGATGCTGGTCGTTCTGACCGTGATTCAGTTGGGTGCGGGCGCTATCGTCAACATCCTGACCATTGCCCAGGCTGCCCCGATGATCAGTGGTGAGATCGAATTGCAAAGCTGGCGACTGCTGCGGACCACGACGTTGAGCCTGCATGAGATACTCATGGCAAAGTTTGCGGCTGCGTTCATGCAAATACGCGGAATCCTGGGAGGGCTTTTGGTTCTGCGCGTGGCTGCGGTCATCACCGCGTTGGTTCTGACCGCCTATCTGTTTCTGCGCGATGTGTTCTACTACATGTCTGCCTCCGATTGGCGACAAATCTGGCGTGAAACAGAGTGGCTTCCGTTTCTTGTGGCGGTCGGCATTTCGATTGTCGTGTATATGATACAGCCTCTGATTCAGACATTTCTAAATATCGCCCTGGGAATGTTGGCGTCGGCATGGGCCAGGTCACGGGGACAGGCGATTGCGGCTTCGATGGTGGCTCGGCTGGGGCTGTGGGTTGGGTCGATCCTATTGAATGTTGCGATGATGTATGCGCTTGGCTTTATGATCGCTCAGTGGGCAGACCCTAACTACTCGGTATTTGATGCATTCCACGGTCTGGATCGACCCTCAGAGAGCCTTATAGTGTGGGTCATCTGGAGTGGGATTAGTGCTTATGTAGCGTCAATATTATGCTTGGAGATTGCCGTGACCCTGGGCGCACTGGGGCTTGCCATGCGCCGATCTCGGCATCTGGGGGTGTGAACACTGCCATGCGCCAACGTATCACGATTCGCGACGGTGGGGACGAGTGGATTTCGGTTCGGCGTCGCATGTTGCAAGCAGGCTGCTTCCCTGCGCTAATTCTAGGGGCAGGGATTCCTATTCTCATTGTGAGCGTCATTGCCCTGATTCGTTTGTCTTCAGCAGCAGTCCCCTCTCGTGTCATCTCTATCATCGCTACTGGCATCTTCTTGTTAGTTGGTTTGAACCTGGTTGCGGCGGAAGGGCTGCAACTTGTGGCTGCCGCAATGGGCGCAAGAGCATCTGGCTCTGCTGGCGGTGGACTGCGAAACCGCCTGCGTGTGGTTCATCGGAAGCTGCTGCCGACTGAGATTTCACTGGGGATGCTGCGCCTCCTTACATACGTGCTTCTTGGATTTGCCTTGCTGGTTGCATACATCACAGATGCGAAGGCAACCACAGCCGTGCCATTATCTGAGTGGGGACAAAAGCTAGACTATCTAGCGCGTGGCATACGTGGATTTGTTTCTGTCATTCGTCCTGTGGAAGCCGGATTTCTAACGTTGATGCTTGCGGTTGGGGCGCACAGCCTTGTGAGTCCGTTTCTGACTGTGCCCTATAGTGCTGCGCTCGGTGCTCTTACCAGAAATCAGGCTGATTCCTCTGGGGAGCAGGTAGGTCAGGCAATCACACTGCGACTTGGTGTGAGCCTCACAGGGATACTAGTGGCTCTTTGGGGATGGGCACTACTGCTGCTGATTGCATTGACTATCGATGATGCCAGCAATTACCTGTTCGTGCCTCAGGTATTGCAGATCGTGCTATTTCGTCTGATGAAGCCAATCCTGACTCCGGCAACAACGACCAGTGTTGCGATTGTCGGTGTCATCTTGTATGGACTAAGCCAGGTGATGATGGCAAGAATCCTTGCTCGGGCGGCTGTCGTCCGGCAAGATAGACGGATGCAGAAGCCAAAGCCGAAGGAGCGTTTTGCGGAGGTATTGCAGATGATTGTGCCCGATAACGGTGGCGAGTCGCCCAGCTAAAAGGCAAGGAGGCTACCGCATTAACCCCAGCATGGGGCTGGTGAACGATGTAATCGCCAGGGAGAGGTGTGAGTCGCGCCGAAAATGGCCTGTCCCGGTATTGTAGGCCCACATTACTGTAGAAACAGGGCGCATGGTTCCATCTACTGATGCGTGATGGGGTCTGGCCCTCCGGGTGGGGCGGTTTGACTCGCGGATACGCTGCAAGAGAATTCCACGTGCGTGCTTAGGTGGCTGCGCATGGGCTACTCGTTCTTCAAGCGCCTGGCGGATAATGGCTTCGAGGCGATCCCCGGAGCGTGCTGGTCGTCTATCCATAGACTGCTTCCCGTTGTGAACTAGCTTGATGTCAGAACAATCGTAAATCCACGATAATCCCAAAACTGCTTGGGTTATTATAGACTACGTTGTTTACTGATGAAACCCGGGAGAGGTTCAGTTTGTAGTCACGGCATTCTGTTGTTTCGTTATTCTTCTGGCTGCTTGGGCGGGGCTGGATGATGACTTGGTATAATAGAGCTTGCTCGAAAACAACTCTCAATTTTGCGAGCTGGGTGGGTGATTGCCAGGGAGGATCGTATGCGTATTTTTGTGACCGGGAGTGCTGGACAACTTGGGCGGGCGCTGCTCTCTCGCCTAGGCGATCACACCATCGCTTCTGGTGACCTTCCGGAATGGAATATAACGAATCTGGCGCAGGTCTCGGCTTCAATGCAGGAGTTCAAGCCCGAAGTTGTGCTGCACACGGCTGCTCTCACAGCGGTGGATTACTGTGCCCAGAATCCGTTGGAAGCCGTGCGTGTTAATGGCGTTGGGACTTACAACGTTGCCGTGGAATCTGCGCGGGTTGGCGCGATGATGGTCGCAATCAGCACCAACGAAGTTTTCGATGGACAGTCCGATAAGCCCTATCAGGAATATGATCAGCGCAACCCGGTGAATTCGTACGGATACTCGAAAATGGTTGCCGAACAAGTGGTTGAACGTTATGCGGCTCAGTATATGATTTGCCGGACCTCATGGTTGTATTCTCACAGCGGCGTCAATTTCATTCATAAGATCGTTGCGCGCGCGCAGTCCGGTGAGCCGCTTCGCGTTGTTACGGATGAGGTTGGGTCGCCTACTTATGTGCCTGATCTTGTAGCAGCGATCGATTCCCTGATCACCCTCGGCAGACCGGGCATCTACCATCTTACCAATGCAGGGGAATGCTCACGCTATGCGTTTGCTGAGGCGATTCTCCAGGAGGCGGGATTAGATCAGGTCGCGATTGAACCGATCTCGCTGGCAGATTTCCAAAGAACCTCCAATCCACCTCCTTATTCTCCGCTGGTGAACGTCTTTGCCGCCGAACAAGGGGTAGTGCTGCGTCCCTGGCGTGAAGCACTTCATGCATACTTTGATGAGCAGATCTCCGGGGATGGCTCGTGACTGAACCACCACTGGTCTCGGTCATCATTCCAAACTGGAATGGGATCGCGTATCTTCCGATCTGTCTGAATGCGCTCCGTTCCCAAACGCATTCCCACGTCGAAGTGATTGTCGCCGATAACGCTTCGACGGATGGTTCTCAGGAGCTGATTCAGCGCGAGTATCCTGAGGTGAGGCTGGTAGCCCTGAACGAGAATCGCGGGTTTACCGGGGCCTGCAATGCCGGTATTCAGAATGCGCATGGGGAGATCATAGCCCTGCTCAATAATGACACAGAAGCTGACCATGCGTGGCTTGAGGCAGTGGTGGAGGCGTTTTCTCGCCACCCGGAAGCAGGGATCGTGGCCAGTAAAATGCTGTTGTTTGATCAACGCGATACACTGCATGCCGCCGGGGATTATGTCCGAAGGAATGGGCTTCCGGGTAATCGCGGCGTGTGGGAGAAAGATGACGGCAGATTCGATATAGAAGACTATGTCTTCAGCGCCTGCGGCGGTGCTTCGGCTTATCGGCGGGCGATGCTGGATGCCATCGGTCTTCTGGATGACGACTTTTTCTTTTCGTGCGAAGATGTTGATCTGGCATGGCGGGCACAGCTTTCTGGCTGGCGGACGGTTTACGCACCGAGTGCGGTCG
>JAHEME010000201.1:5646-6051 GCA_024643825.1 Chloroflexota bacterium
ACTGGGGGAGGAGTGACAGCCAGCTACTATGATGGTCGCAACACACTCTGGCTCATTGTCAAGAATATGCCGGGGCCTCTTCTGCGGAAGTATGCAAGTGCGATTGTGGCTGGGCAGTGGCGGCGAGCATGGAGCGCGCTCCGTGCGTGGCGTGGGGTCGCGGCACGCGCCACCTTGCGCGGGATGCTGGCAGGGCTGTGGAGTCTGCCCCGGATGCTTGGCAAACGGCGTATCGTGCAGCGGCAGCGAACAGAAGACGTGTCCGCTATTGAGGCTATGTTGACCCCGTTAGAAAACTCATGATGAGCGCGGGCGTGTTGTGTGGTAAGATTTGCCGCTTTGCGGTTTCGTGCATGCGACCGTCCGACTTCATCATGGAAAACCTCTGAGGGCCTATGACGCAGA
>JAHEME010000202.1 GCA_024643825.1 Chloroflexota bacterium
CAGCGCTTCGGACGGGGCATGAATAGAGCTGAAAAGGAACCATGTGAACGTCTCGTTCACTGAATCCAAGGCACAATTCACGTTCTTCGTCTTAGCGGATGGCAAAGCCGCAGTCCTTCAGACGATACCGCTTGGGTTTCTGCCGAAGCTTTTTATCGTGGGCTCGTAACGCTCGTCAGAAGGCGGCGTATTGAATGAGGGATCGCTTTATCGGCGCTTGCAACGACCACCTCCTCTTCCAATTACTGTCCTGAAAGCGTCGAGATATACGATACGACCCTACGAGACGGAAATCAGTCAGTCGGGATCAATTTTACCGCAACTCAGAAGCTAAGGATAGCTGAAGTCTTCATTGGGGCTCGGATAGATTACGTGGAGGGCGGCTGGCCCAACGAGACCAACCCCACCGACGTAAAGTTCTTTGAACTCGCGAAACGGCTTCCTGCAGGCATCTCAAGGCACATCAGCGCGTTTGGAATGACAAGGCGCGCATCAACAGCTCATCAACATGACCGCAATCTCCAGGCCCTTATAAGGGCAGGGACAGAAACGGTTACGATCTTCGGCAAATCCTGGCAGTTACAAGTCGAGATGGTCCTTCACACAACCCTCAACGAAAACCTCAAGATGATCAGCGATTCGGTTGAATTCCTTCGGTCGCGCAATCGCACAGTAATCTATGATGCCGAACACTTCTTCGACGGATTCAGAACAAACCCAGATTATGCGATGTCAACCTTGGGGGCAGCGAAGGAAAGTGGCGCGTCGGTTCTCGTCCTCTGCGACACGAGAGGCGGGGCGTATCCGACGGAAATCTACGATGCAACAAGGCACGTGCTGAAGGAGATTGGTGGCCCTGTGGGGATTCATTGCCATGACGACCGTGGCATAGCCACGGCGAACTCTCTCTTTGCAGTGATGGCCGGAGCATCCCACGTACAAGGGACGATTAACGGGTTGGGCGAACGGGTAGGCAACGCGGACTTGGTGGAAGTGGTCGCAAACCTCCGGTTGATAGGAGCCGCAACAAACCTCAATGCAGCGCGGCTGGCTTCGTTATCTCGCTTCATTTACGAGATGAGTGGACTGAGGGAGAACCCCTTCAAACCCTTCGTTGGTGAGCATGCCTTTGCGCACAAAGGAGGCGTTCACAGCGACGCCGTTCACAAGACGCAGTTATCGTATGAGTTCTTCGACCCCTCAGAGTTCGGAAACAAACGACGCATAACAGTCTCCTCACAGGCAGGCCGATCGAGCCTGCTAGCAGCCGCAGAGAGATTCGGGTTCAGGATATCACGAGACGACAGAAAATTGCCCGCGCTTCTCCGTGAGGTCAAACACTTGGAGAGTCGGGGCTGCAACCTAGAAAACGCTGACGCCACACTAGAACTCCTAGTACGCCGCACATTCGCTGGGGACGAGGCTCCCTTTTCTCTGGTCGATTGGAATGTGGCAGCTGCGCACAAGGTTGGAGAAACATCTGCGCGTTGCGAGCTGACTATGACGGTTAACGGCAAACGGATCCACAGCGCAGATGTCGGTAGAGGGCCTGTGCACGCTTTGGACCGGGCTCTTCGCATGGTGCTGAGGAGAGAGTTCGGTTCAAAATTCTCGGCCAAGCTTACAGGTTATCGAGTTAGAGAGGTAGATTCCGAGAGCGCGACAGCTGCTACAGTCGCGGTCTACATCGACTTCACTGATAAGCGCAGGACCTGGACAACGGTTGCCTCTTCCACGAACATCATCAAGGCAAGCGTCGGGGCTCTTGTTGACGGGTACACTTACGCGCTAAGAATGCGAGTTGACTAGCCTTCTGTGAATATGTCGAAACTCGACAGATACTCAAGGGGCACCTCGATACACTTATTAGAATCTGCGCCGCGTCATGGAGATTCTAAGGTCTACGAGTGCGTTGACAAACTACTCGCCACAGTCGCACAATGCGTTGCTGCCTTCAGTCATTCTTCGCGTCGTAGTCATTATTCTTCAGTAGCCCGCTTCGAACTGAAACAAGTTCGGGGTCGGGTTTTGTTGTAATAGGAGTATTGAATCTAAACTTGAAAATGTCAGGTGCGCAAGCCACCGTTGAAGCAATGATAAGAGAAGGAGTCGAGGTCGTGTTTGGAATCCCGGGCGGTGCAAACATGCCCATCTATGATGCTCTTTACGACCAGCAGAGCTTTCAGTATACGCCCCTTAACGAACGCGGCATTCGTCACATTCTAGCAAGGCATGAGCAATCGGCAGCACACATGGCAGATGGCTACGCACGCGCTTCCGGCAAAGTCGGCGTGTGCATGGGAACTTCAGGGCCGGGAGCCACGAACCTCATGACGGGGCTGGCGACGGCATACATGGACTCATCGCCTGTTGTTGCAATTACTGGGCAAGTCCCGTCGTCCGTGATCGGAACCGATGGCTTCCAAGAAACAGATGTCGTTGGGATGGCCACCTCTATAACAAAATACACGTTTCAACCACTTCGTGTAGAGGACGTTCCCTACTCAGTCAAGGCGGCTTTCTACCTCGCCGCGACCCGCCGCCCTCAACCGGTATTGGTTGATCTCCCCAAAGATGTTCAGCAAATGGAAGATGACATTGAATTCCCACAATCTGTTGACTTCCCAAACTATGGGCCGCTTCCTGAGCCTGACCCCACGATCTTGAAGACAATCGCGCGAATGATTCTCGAATCACAACACCCGGTCATATTGGGGGGAGGCGGAGTGAAAGCGGCAAACGCTTACCTCGAACTGCGAGCGCTTGCAGAGCTCCTCTTTGCTCCCGTTGCAACCTCCTTCATGGGAAAAGGCGCGTTCCCAGAGAACCACCCATTATCTCTCGGTTGTATGGGTATGCACGGCTCTGAACGCACGAACAAGCTAATCCCGGAATGTGATGTCCTGCTGGTTGTTGGTTCCAGACTGTCAGATAGAACAACAGGAAAGATTGAGAAATTCTGCCCCAACACAAAGATCATTCACATAGACGCTGACAAGGCCGAGATTGGCAAGAACTTCAAGCCTCTGGTTCTCTCACTCGTGGCCGACGCGAAGAAGGCCCTTGTCGCCATCACCAAGGAAGTCGAAGCTGGAATGCTTGGTCGGCACCGTGAAGCTTGGGTGAAGAAAGCTCAAGAAGTTTCCGTCGCGACGCCTGCGCTTGATGGAAATGGCACGTACCTTAGCGGTGTCGAAACCGTCAAGATGCTGCGAAGAATACTGCCGCCCAAGGCGATAGTAACAACTGAGGTGGGACAGCACCAAATGTGGTGCGAACAGCATTTCCAGGTCATAGAGCCGAGGACATTCTTCAGCTCAGGAGGACTCGGGACAATGGGCTTCGGTTTTCCGGCCGCAATAGGCGCAAAGATCGCTAGGCCCGATGTCCCAGTATTTGATATCGCGGGCGATGGAAGCTTC
Organism: Chloroflexota bacterium; assembly: GCA_024643825.1. Taxonomy (GTDB): domain Bacteria; phylum Chloroflexota; class Anaerolineae; order Aggregatilineales; family UBA3940; genus JAHEME01. The sequence continues at coordinate 3,423 of JAHEME010000202.1, forward strand.
GCGATGACCGAGAACTCCCTCGCCACGAGCGTCGAGGAAGACATTCCGGTAACTGTCGTCATACTAAACAATCGAATGCTTGGGATGGTCGCACAATGGCAGCGCCACTTCTACAATAGCCGCTATTCGGCTGTGCGCCTCGGTAACTCACCTGACTTTGTCAAACTCGCAGAGGCATATGGTGCCGAGGGTGCACGTGTCGAGACGATTCCTGAACTGGAAACGGCCGTGGGCAGAGCCATGCGGTCCCATGTCACAACTGTGATCGAGGTGCCAATCTCACCCGAGGAGAATGTGCTCCCAATGCTTCCTCCAGGAGCCGGACTAAAGGAGATGATCGTCGGATGAGCCAAGACGCACAATTACGAATCATATCTGCCCTCGTTGAAAACAAACCGGGTGTCCTGTTCCGCATCTCCAATCTGTTCCGCAGAAAGTCATTCAACATTCAGAGCATTGCGGCAGGACCCTCCGAGACCGCAGGGCTAACACGGATAACCATCACTATGTTCTCAACCTACGCACAAGCGGACCAAGTGATGAAGAACGTCGATAACTTAGTTGATGTCAGAGGCGTCGAGCCATTCGACGCAAGCAACGCCTCGGTACGCGAGCTCGCATTGGTGAAGCTCTCACCAGGTGCACCTTCTACACGCCCAGAAATCATGAATTGCATCGAAACATTCCGCGGAAACGTAGTCGACATCTCCCCGGAAACACTCACCGTTGAGGTCTCTGGAGACCCCGACAAGATAAACGCATTCATCAGCATGGCAAGAAATTATGGCCTCAAAGAGGTTGCGAGAACAGGTGCGGTCGCGCTAACACGGGCAATGACAACAAACGAAGAGATTGCGAAATGGTGAAAGTGTACTACGACAGCGACATCGATGCGTCTCCTATCTCCAAGAGAAAAATCGCTGTCATAGGCTACGGCAGCCAAGGCCGCGCGCAGGCCCTCAATCTTCGAGACTCCGGCGCAGAAGTTTTCGTCGGCCTACGGCAAAGTGGCAACTCTTGGAAACTTGCGGAGAATGACGGTTTTCAACCTCTGGGAATCGCAGACGCGAGTTCGAAGGCCGACACAATCCTAGTTCTTGTGCCTGATCCGCCCCAACCTGCTGTGTACAAGGCAGAGATTGAACCGCATCTCCGTGCTGGCAAAACATTGAGCTTCTCTCATGGTTACAACATACACTTTCGCGAAATAGTGCCTCCGAAGAACGTTGATGTGGTGATGGTTGCCCCCAAGAGCCCTGGGCAAAGGTTGCGCGAGCTTTACCTGAACAGTTTCGGGGTGCCTGCCCTTTTCGCAGTATACCAGAACCCGAGTGGTCATGCGCGGGAACTTGTTTTGGCCCTGTGCAAGGGGATGGGATGTTCTAGGGCAGGAGTCATCGAAACCACATTCAAAGATGAAACCGAATCCGACCTGTTCGGCGAACAAGCAGTCCTCGTAGGAGGACTTATGCGCCTCATTATAGAAGGATTCGAAACTCTTGTCGATGCAGGATATCCACCTGAATTGGCGTACTACGAAACATGCAACGAAATGAAACTCATCATGGACCTCGTTTACCAGTTCGGATTCGTAGGGATGCTTCGCCGTGTCTCGGACACAGCGAAATTCGGCGGACTAACCGTAGGGCCGAAAGTGATCGACCACCAAGTCCGCAAGAACATGAAAGATGTTCTCAAAGAGGTTCAGGATGGCACGTTTGCCAAGTCTTGGACAGGTGATAGAAAGCAGGCTGCGCAGCTCCTTGATGAAATGATCGATGAATTAGGTAAGCATCCGATCGAGAAGGTCGGGAAGGACATCCGGAAACTGTCAGGCCTTGAAAAGTAGAGGGACTCTCCACGAATTATCGTATCGCTTTGATAGAAGGCGACGGCATTGGCCCTGAACAGTCGGCGGCCGCCAAGACGGTCTTACGCGAGATGAAGAACAGCTTCGACCTGTCATTTGACTTGATTCCTGTGGAGGCAGGAGACCGAGCGGCGGATAACTATGGAGTTGCATTGCCTGACAGTAGCCTCGCGGCCTTAACTAAATGCGACTGCTGCTTGAAAGGCCCCGTCGGCGAATCAGCGTATGACGTCATTGTACGACTCAGGCAACAGTTGAAGCTCTACGCGAATGTTCGCCCTGCAAAATCCATGCCGAACGTCCCATCACTCAACCCTCAAACAGACCTCGTCATCGTGCGGGAAAACACTGAAGGCCTCTACATCGGCCTTGAAGAGGGAGATGATGAAAAAGCTACAGCAACACGCCTAGTTACTAGGAAAGCCTCCGAGCGCATATCGAAATTCGCCTTCGACACGGCGTGCAGGCGAAGGAAGAAAGTAACGGCGGTACACAAAGCGAACGTATTGAAGAAGACTGACGGCCTCTTCCTCTCGGCCTGCCGAGAGGTTGCAAAATCGTATCACAATATTGACTTCAGAGACATGCTCGTTGACGCCGCCGCCATGAACCTGATTCGAAAGCCCGATACCTTCGACGTGATCGTAACGACGAACATGTTTGGTGACATCCTTTCCGACGAAGCAGCACAAGTTGCCGGAGGCCTCGGACTTGCAGCTTCAGCGAATATCGGCGACAACTTCGCGA
>JAHEME010000203.1 GCA_024643825.1 Chloroflexota bacterium
CGGAGACAGGGGGTGAGGTTTCATGCCTTGGATGGTTACGCGAAGGAGGAGGCATACAGATGATGGAACAACGCAGTAAAGCTCGCATTGCACTCTTGAGTGGCTTGACCACCGCAGCCTGTTTGATCGGGCCTCCTCTCGCAGCGCTGCTGCTTGCTATTGCCATCAACGGCAGCACCGGGTTTATGGCAGGCGATCAAACCGAGGATCGACCGCTGTTGGGGATCGCCATCCTGCTGGGGTGGATGGCGATCAGCGGATTGTGGGGGCGGACGCTGGCGCGGCTGGCTGGCACGGGGCGCGAAGGCCGGATGACAGCCATCGGCGCATTGACCTTCCTTCCGGCGATCTTCCTGGCCTACGCATTAGGTTCACTAATCTTTGATACGTCCATCATCAGAGGGATGGATTTTGAACGGCTCCCGACGTATCGACAGTATCCGTGGGTCTTTGTGCCGAGCGCCTTCATCGTGGCAGGCATGAGCGCGTTTCTGCTGAGTGTGGTGGCGGCAAACTGGCGGGCTGCGCTGCGTAACGCGGGCCTGACCGGGCTGATCTCGGCGTTGGTGTTCTGGCTGGTGGTGATCGTCATGGACGCTATCGGCTACCGGGTGGGGGCCATCCGTCCGGGTCTGCAACCAGCCTTGCCCCCGATGCCGTTCGTGACGTTCACCGGGACGTTCTTCGGGGCGCTGGTGGGCGGCGGGCTTCTCGGCGCTTTATTGAGTTTGCGCACCAAACCCGAAGTCGTGGAGGTGTCTATGGTGCAAACCGCAGAAGCGTAATCACTGTTTGCTTGAAGGAGGTTTTTGCGATGGTCACTAGAATCGCACGGTACATCTATCTACTCTTCATCAGTGTGTTTGTGATAGGCGCGTTTACCCAGATTTTCTTTGTCGGCATGAGCGTGCTGGCACGTACTCCAAGCTGGGATGAGCATCGCGGGTTGGGCGCTCTGCTGGGGCTGCTGCTCCTGCTGACGCTGCCCATCATGTATGTGGCGCGGATGCCGCGCCCGTTCAAGCCCATGACATGGGCCATGTTCCTCATCTTCGTTGGGATGCTGTTCGCGCTGGGCGCACAGGGTACCGAGATGGCGATCCTCTCTGCCTTCCATCCGGTTCTCGCCGTGACCCTGATCGCGTTGTGTGCTCGGATGCCGGTTCAGGTGTGGCGGCTGCTGCGGCAGGAGAGGACGGAGATCGTGCCGACAGCCGCCATCGCTGCCGACTGAATGACCATCGACGGCGCTCTGATCTGGCGCGCTACGTACAACACCCCATCGACAGGCCGCAAAAGTGGGCTATGATGAGACTATCCTTTTGGGCAAAGGTTATTCCTGTTCCGGGGGCGTGTGATGGATCACCTGACGCATCATGAAGATGAACTGTATTCGACCAGGGTCGTGTTGAGCCTTGTGCTGGCGGCATCTGCCGTTGCGGTCATCGTGGCGGTGTTATGGCCGCTGACAGGGGTGACGCTCCACCGAACGGTGCAACCCCTGTATTGCAGCCAGGGAGAATCCCAGTTGGACTCTCACTGCGCGCAAGTCTGCCAGATCAGCGCTGATGCGCTGGCAATCGACGCCGACTGCTGGGTTTCCTGCACGGGGGCCTGCGGATATTAGACTACTTCTCTTCAATCTCAGTTACTCCCAAACCGGGCGGCTCATCACCGCTCGGTTGTGTTTTCTCCGGGATGATCCTGCGTGCTCCTGTTCCCTAGCGAAACAGAGTAGCCAGCACGGTCAGCGCCGCGAAGCCGAACACCAGCGTCCCGACGATCAGCGCAAGGGTCACGAAGATGCGCTTCCCGGTGCGCCTGCCCGCGTAGGTCAGGATCACCGCCGCGCCGAAGCCAACGATCAGGATGAGAGGAGTCATTAGCTACTTCCTCCGCCTCACGCAAAGATCGGCGGGCTGGTGAAGATGTAGTGCGTGTAGCCGCCCAGCGGAACCTCTTCCATCATATAGGCGGTGAAGGCGTCCATCTCGTAGCCGGAGCCGAGCAGATAGGTCACGGCATCGCGGTTGACCAGCGGAACTTCAAGCACGAGTTCGCCCCGACCTTCGGCGGCGGTTACGGTCTCGGCATGGGCGAGGACAGCGGGGAAGTCATCGGGGTCAAGCACGGCGAACGGCCCGCTGCTGGCTCCGAGGTAGCCATAGCCGACCGTCCGACCTGCGCGGCGGTAGAGAAAGCCCTGACGCTCCTCCATCAACCACTGGTGATCGATATCGCGGCGGTAGCCGAGCACGGATTGATCGAGTGCGCCCAGCACACCGATCACTTCCGGGCGCGGGGTAACGGGTTCGATGCTGAGATCGGTCTCGAAGGGGACTTCCTTCGCTTCTTTCCAGAATCCCTGGATCGGAGTCACCGGGAACACGCCGAGCTTGAGGTACAGCGCCTGTGCGCGGAGATCGGTGGTGGCGATGATGCTGCGGTGACGCGCGCCGTCAACGGGGAAAGCGCGGGAGAGGAGTTCACGGCCCACGCCCGCTGACTGCGATCCGGGCCGCAGAAAAAACTCGGTGAGTTCGAGCACGTCACCGCGCAGAATCGAGCGCGCGTAGCCGATGGGATGACCGCCATCTTCGGCGACCCAGCAGTGCTCGCAGGTGCGGGCCAGATGCTCGAAGAGCGTCTGGTAGCGGGGCCATTTCTCCTTGATAGCCTGGGGATCGCTGCCACCGGTGAACGGCATGAGATTGATCCGTTCGCCGAGGTCGGTCAGCGATTCGCGGAAAATCTGGAAGAAGGTGAAGCTGTCGTCGATGGAGCCGGGGCGGTAGGTGATGGGCATTGGTTTGTCTGGTTCAAGCTGCTGTATATTGGGCGATTGGGCCGCAGTGTAGCATGCTCCTCCTGAGAGGTCAATTGCGCGGATTCAGATGTGGATTACAATGGTTCATATGGAGAATCTACTTAAGCGTTTCAGTGAAGGTCTTTCAAGAAAGACTTTCATGAAACCCACGGTTTGACCGAAAAATCTTTCGGTCAAACACGTAACACGCGATATGCGTTTGCGCTTGGCGTAATTGCAGTGCTGGTACTGGCTGCTGTACCCCGCTTCATAAGTTATGACTTCAGCTTACCTTACATCGATCACGTCGATGAGCCGATGTATTACCTGCATAGTCTCGATTGGCTCCACGGGTCGAGCAATGTGGGAGATTATTTTGTAGGTTACCCACCCGGTTATCTGGTTGTGGGCGTTGGTGCGCTTCGCCTTGCTGAATTCCTGGGACTACGGGGAGGTGGAGAGTTTGTCCGTATTCTCCGATTCTTGTCCGTCATAATGGCTCTCCTGACGATCCTCTTCCTCAGCTTAACCGCGCGTAATCTATCGAATGATCTTGGCGGCCTGATCTCCGGACTTGTGTGGGGGATTGCGCCTATATTGCTGCGAGAAACATCTCTTGCGATTCAGGACCCCGTTCTGTATATGTGGATCGCTGCAACGTTGTGGTTAGCAACTTCTGCTCTACGTCAACCGCATCCCCAGTGGTGGGTTATCGCAAGTACAATTTGTGGCATCATTGCTGTGCTATTTAAGTACCCTGCTCTGCCTGTGCTTTTGTCTGGCCTTCTCCTAAGCCTCTACAGTTTTCGGAAGGATCGGAAGACCTTCACGCGAGTCCTCGTGATTCAATGCCTACTCATGATCGCATTGGCTGTATTCATGTATACGCAGTATGTGTTACTCGTTCCACATCATCATGAGACGAAAGGGTTTGCATCTGGCGGCTGGCACAATCTGCTGAATCTGAGCAGAGTTCTTGGCAATTATCGTTATGCTCTTTTCCCACTGGGGGTAATGGGGAGTTTAGTGATAATTGGGATAGGGATTCTGTTCTATCTCTATGCGGCCCCACGTCTGCATTTTGAATTCTTGACATTGAAGTCCCTTAGCCTCATCGCGCCCCTTCTGGTAGTACCCTGGATCGTTTCGATCTACAACGACGGTGCATCTGATATGCCTGATCGCATACGAGATGTTCTCCCTGGGACATTGATCTTGTGCATTCTGTTTGGAATTTCTATCGCAGTGATCACAAGGTTTGTCAAAGATCGGTGGGGAACCTATGCAAGCCTTGTTCCTGTCGGACTACTATACTGCGCGCGGGCACTAACCACAGTTTTTCGTTCCTTGAAAGAGCGAAGTTTGTGACCGTTTTCAGTATAGTCATCAGCAGCTTCATCCCTCAATACGTGCAGATGTGGCAGCGTGCCCTGGAGCTTGCGCTCCCGGATCGTCGCGTTGAGGTGCGGCACTGGGCAGACATCACCTTAGATGCAGGGAAAGTCCTTGTTGTAGGGTCTCAAAATCACAAAACGTTTAATGACGCCTTCAGCGGCCTTTCAGGTGAGAAGGACTTTAGCTGGTATAGCATCGATCCTGATGAACTCACGGCGCATTTGCCCTCCTATTGGCACAATGACATAGGAGCAGACTATGCGGTTGTTCCCTACGGGCAGGTGAAGGGCATGGAGGAGACGGACGAGGGGCAAGCCTTCCTGCATGAATGGTTGATGCTCAATGAATTCGCTGGCCCACCGGAACAGAATGGGCCGCAAACAGTCTTCTATCGTACCTGGCCGATGGAATACGAAACCGAGTTGGTTTTCGGTGAGGTGATAGCATTAAGAGGATATGACCAGGACATGGCGGAAGTGCTCCCGGGTGATACCGTCACGTTCCGTTTCTACTGGAATGCCGTCCAAGACCCGCAGGCAAACTATTCCGTGTTTATTCATTTACTGCCAACCGGAAACGACTCTAACCTTGTCACGCAAGCCGATGGACCCTTGGTGTCGTATTCGCGTGAGACGTTAACCTGGACGGATCGCGACGAGACCCTGATCAGCCAACTCTTTACTCTCATGATCCCGCCCGACGTGAATCCAGGAGAGTATACGGTGTGGGTCGGGGTCTATGAGCCTTACTCAGGGGAGCGGCTACTGGTAACTCAGGGGCAGAAGCCGATAGGAGATCGGGTTGAACTCAGCCACCTGACAATCAATAAGAACTAGTCAGTTGAGCTATCATGGTCATCCATCGGAGATGAAAGCGTGTGATGCGAGAGCCATAGGGTAGCATGCTCCTCCTGAGAGGTCAATTGTGCGGATTCAGATGTGGAATACAATGGTTGGTATGATCCATCTTCCGAAACCCCACCTTGCCCTGATCGCTGTCGCGCTGGCGGCGCTGGCGTGTAGTCTGCCGGGCGCAGCAACTTCTACCAGCGAACCGGGGGCCACTCCCCCTGTACCAACGGAAAAATCTGCTACCTCTGCGCCCACCGGCTCCCCGGTCTGGGAGCAGCCTGCTCACGCCATCGGCGTGCGGGAGGTGGGCGGAGTCGGGGAGTTCTACAACACGCAAACCAGCGCGAAGTTCGTACCACGCGGCGCGAACTATGTCTTCGTGCCCATCTCCGAGGGACGCTACTCCGTCCTTACAGTAAAGGTAGGCATCTACGATGGCGCGCGCACTCGCGCGGATTTTGCTCGCCTATCGGGGTTGGGCTACAACACGGTGCGCGTGTTCCTCGATCACTGTAACGCGGGGCCGGGCTGCATCGCCGAAACCCCCGCAGCCGGATTGAACCCGGCCTATCTGGATAACATCGCTGACATGATGCAGGCCGCCCATGAGAACAGCATCTATATTCTATTCACGTCCAACGATCTGCCCGATGATGGCGGCTACGCGCAGGAGGCCAACAGCCGTGCCGGAGACACCTTCGCCGGATACCGCAACTCGTTCTACCTGACCCCGGAAGCCATCCACGCCACCCGCCGCTACTGGCGCGACATCCTCACCGGGCTGATTGATCGGCAGGCCGCCTTCGATGCCGTGTTGGGCTGGGAGCTTCTCAACGAGCAATGGATGTTCGAGGATCAGCCGCCGCTTTCGCTGACTTCCGGTATGGTCGAGACCACGACGGGCACATACGACATGAGCGACCCGGAGCAGAAACGCCGCATGGTCAGCGAGGGGATGATCTATTACATCGCCCAGA
>JAHEME010000204.1 GCA_024643825.1 Chloroflexota bacterium
TGTAGCCGGGGGCATTCAGGCCGAGCAGATCAAAATAGGACGCCCCCCCAGCATCATACATCCGCGCGATGAATTCGTCATCCGGGATCGCTTCCGGAAGACCGGTTCCTGTGGGGGCCATCCCTGCCGAGATCACGAGCGCGTTCGGGTCCGCCTGCTTAATAGCCTGATAGCAGGTAGCTAGCAACTGCACATACTGCTCCGGGTCTGGTGGACGACCACCCCATTCCCGCGCGAGGTTAGGCTCGTTCCAGACCTGATACGCTTGAATCTGCCCCTTGTATCGCTGCGCCAGCGCACCGCAGAAATCGCCAAAATCCTGATAATTTGCGGGGGGGGAGTTTTCCAGCGGGAGTACACCGCCATCCGCCTGCGACCAGAAAGGCTGCCGATCTAGCCGGACGATCAGGTTGAGGTCGCGTTCCTGGGCATTGCGGACGATGCGATCCGTACGCCACCAATCAAACTGCCCCTTCTGGTTAGTCTCAATGTCCCGCCAGGAAAAAGCCTGCTTGATCCAGTGAAAGCCCAACCCCTGTGCCAGATCGAGATCGCGCTGAGCGATCTCCTCATTCCACCACAACGACATATGGATGGCTGGGGCAGGAGAGGGCACTCGCTGGTTGACAGCAGGCGATGATATCGGCGTCTCCGTTGGCTCTTGCGAACCCTGAGGGGTACAGGAGGTGATCGCAGCGATCACGATGATCAGTAGGATCGGGAGACGGGCGTTTTGAGAAACAAGAACGTGCATGGATTGCCTATGAAAGAAACCTGCGCCCCCGGTCGATGCGGTAGGCGCAGGGCAGAGTTAGCAAAAAGTGTGATTTACGGAGGCTTCGGCATATCACGCACAGCATCATAGGCGGGGCGCGGAGAGCCATCTGGATAGGTGATGCTCCACATAGTTGAGTCATTAATTGGGTCGCCGCCAATTTTCGGCGAATAATCGAGATTAAACAAGAATGCAAGCCATACAAAACCCCAATCGTCCATTTCTTTGAAGGCGTTGACGATATTGTCAGCCTGTTCTTGAGCCGTATTGTCAAATGCAAATGCGAAGTCAGGCATCAGAGGCTGACCTTGCATCCCGTCCATCGTGGGCCATCCAAATTCGGTAACACAAATGGGAGTATCGTGGCCCGAAGCCACAATCATATCGTGGTAGCCCGTCAAGGTTGAGTAAAACGACCAGCTATGATGCGGATTAGCAAAAGGCCCCTGATAACTTGCACTGGAATCCTGATAGCCAGCATCATATGGGATATCAGGTGGCATGTTAATCCCATTCGCATGTGCCCCAACACAATCTACATGGTCAAGGAGTCCCTGATCGATAAGATCTTGCTGGTAGACAAAGTCATCAATCGCAATAACACCGTCGTTTGTGCCCGTTGGAGCGGGCGCTGCACTGATGACTATCACACCCGGATCAATCTGATGAATAGCATCTGCCACAGGAATCAGTAGATTCATATACTCAGATGAATTGAGGCCGCCTGGAGCATACCAACCACGCTCAGAGAGATTAGGTTCATTCCAGACTTCAACAGCATGAATTGCTCCAGGATAGCGCTGCAACATTTGGGAAATATAGTTAACAAAATCCTGAGGATTATCTGGAGGCCCCTCTTTGCCAGGAGCAGTTACAGATCGTGCCCAATCAGGAGCATTGGTTACACTAACCAGAACCCGCAGCTTATGGGCAGACGTTGCAGCAAAAATCGCATCGAGCGCATCCCAATTGGCCTGATTTGGCTGAGGCTCAAGATCCTTCCATGAGATTTGCTGTTTTATCCATCCCATACCCAACTGTTTCACTTGTTCCAGCGTTTGGTCGGTATTTATGTGCGCCTGCACTTGAATCCCATATCCAAACGAAGGATCCTGGCGGGGTGGAGTAGTTGGCCCCGGCTCTGGTGATTGAGGAGCCACGCCCTGACCCTCTGCCACGATAGTAGTAGGCGTAGGGAGATTGGAGGCTGTCGGCGCTCCCGCTTGCTGCGTGGCGGTACGCCCGCCCCGATCTGCCTGCGTGCCAAAGATTACCGCCAGAAATGTACAGGCTCCGACGAGAACCACGATAGCAAACCACGCAATCGCCAACATACGCAGCTGCTGTGGTGAGATGCGTCCCTTATTCTGCTTCAAGATTTTTCCTCCTGGGACGTTGGTTCAACATCCATGCAAGCCTCAGGGTAAGAGATCACAGGCCGGGCACGATCCGTCAGGGCGGATGATCGAATATCCTGCCTGCGGGTCGCTATCGTATTGGGTAAAACCTACATTCCAGATGATCATCAGGCGCACCCAGCCCAGTCCACGGGCAATATCTGCGCCTTCCTTCAGCCACGCCGCCTGCTGAGATACCGATGTGCTACCACCCCAACTGAATGCCTGGGGCAATGGCCCGTAGCCTTCCGGCGTGAGATACCCAAACTCAGTGATGCACACGGGCAGCACACCGCCCATCGAATTATAGGTGACTTCGAGGGTCGGCAGGAAATACCAACTATAGTGATCGCCTTCGCTGCGCCCGGAGCGCTGCGAGGGCGAAGTTGTGCCGGAGTTGTGGTGAGCACCAACACAATTGGCATAGTTCGCTCCCCCGGCTGCCGCAACCCCCTGAAGATACCGCTGGTCGCTCCACGCATTAGTTCCATTATCAAACCCGGTAGGAGCTAACGCACCGATGATCACAATCGTATTCGGGCTGACCGACTTGATGGCGTTGAATGCCGGAGCCAGCATATTGTTGACATAGTTTGCGGGATCGATCTGCCCGGCGGGCCATTCACGATCCAGGTTCATCTCGTTCCAAACCTCGATCGCATCCGGCTGCGAGGCCGCTACCGCCCGCAAATGTTCGGTATACGCACCAAAGTCGATGCTGCTGGGGTAGAGTGGCCCTGGAATGCTCAAGAGCACTTTGAACCCAGCTGCGTGACCAGATGCTACATAGCTCCCGGCTGTCCCTGCATCAACATAGGGCCACTTCGCCTGGAATTTTACCCAGGTCATGCCCGCCTGCTGCATATAGGGCGCAGGACCAAGCGTGCTGGGAACCTGCCCACCTAACTCGAACCCACCGCCGGGATTACCGCCACCGCCCACCGATGGCGGTGCAGGTGGTGGAGGTTCTGTTGCGGCAGGAGGATTGGTATTTCCGGTCGCACGAGTCTGCGTCGGCGTAGGAGTTTCGGTCACTAGCTCGCCCACTTTAATGGCGACCGCGCCGCGATCCGAGACTCTCCCGCCGACAATGTTGGCCTGCACGACGTAATCACCATCGGCGGCCAGCCACACCAACGGCGTCCCGATCCCGACACTCTGGGTGAGAACGGCTCCACTGGCCCCGTTGACTGTCCATTGCATGACGATCTGATTGGGCACAGAAGACTCGGTGCTGGCTTTGAACTGATTGACGGCAGTGAGGGTGTTCGCATCACTGCCGTTGTTGAGCAAACCGTAAATGACTGTCCCGCCCAGATGATAGGCGGTCGTCAAATCCATGCGATTCCGAACCGCCTGGGCTGTCACAATCCAGAATTTACGCTTGGGATCGCCCGGAACCTCATAGTAATACAGGCCATGAGCTTCGTCCGGGGTGAAATCGGCGATCTCCCCCCCCAGAGCAAAGCTCAACTCAGTACCAGCCTCATACAGGTCAGCTCCATCCAGGAGAGGGGTTTCAATCGCCACACCTCCCAAAGGTTCAAGCGCGGCATCGAAGCTGATGGGGGTAAAATCGCCACCACCGCTTTCCTTCACAATGCTCATCGCACTAAAGCCTAGTTGAAACTTGTAGCGGCTCACCTCGCCAACCGCCCACCTGGTGAGTTGGGCAACATAGTCCCCTGTATATACTTCGGGGTCAAGGCCCGGCGAAACAATCACACTATCGCTGGTCGCGCCAAGAGCGCGCCAATCATAGCCGCCGCTGTCCCACAGCCCGGTAGTGGGATCGTTCTTCGGCAGGGGGACAAAGACCACAACCAGCTTGTTATAGTCATGCAGCCCAGCCGCCAGATCAGTCACAAATGAAGCAAACACCGCCCGATCCTCTGGAGCGACCGCACTGTAATCCAGCGCAATGCCATTGTAGCCATCGCCTACTACAAACGAGGTCAGGTCTTGAATGTGCAGAGCTAACGATGCGGGATTGTTCAGCAAGGCACTGAGAGCCGCCTGATCGTTGGAACGGATGACGGGAACAACAGCATAGCCCTGACCAGGACGCCACCCACCCAGCAGCGCACCCTGAAGCGCGCCATCCGCCTGTACGGTAACTCCGGTGGGCATCATCATATTGAGCGTCGATGCAGCCACGTCTGTAACAACATCTCCCTCTTCAATGGTGGTGCTGATCAACGGAGTTACCGGTTTGGTCTGGAACGCAGCGAGCAGCGCGGGCCGGACATCAGTGCGGATGACTTCGCCCGCAAGGTCAAGCTGACCGGGCACAAAAACCCATGCTCCTGACTCTTCATCCCAGCGATACAGGTCGAGCGTCTCATAGGGCTGTGAGTCATTCGGAACCACGATGGCCGTCTCTGACTGGCCCTCATCTTTCGATTCGATAGAGTACAGTGGGCTTTTCATATCGAGGAACGGCGGGAGCGCAGCCAGCGCAGCCGCAACCTGAGAGCCGCCCTCCCCGGCAAGAAAAGTCTCGCGCGGGATGGAGGCAAGGCGAACACGAAGATTGCCTTCGCCCGTCAGCGTTACAGAGATGCCGTCCGGGTGGCTGGCGGTGCGATTCGTGGGAGTTAGGGTTTCCCAGCCTCTCCCGCCAATCACGGCCACTCCCAGCACCACGATAAGGACTGTCAGCACGCCCATCGCGCCAGCGGCGGCAAGCAACCATTTGCGGGAGATGCCTCCCTTTGGGGCTGCTTCGTCTACAGCGATCTCGCCCGTAGATAAGCCAGCCTGGGTGGGTTCGTCTTTTATCGGCTCTAGATGCAGGGCCGTAGGTTCGTCTTCAGCAGCCTCCACATGAAGCTCTGTCAGCTCGTCCTCGGACTTCCCTACAGGCTTCTGAAGCCGGGTATCTTCCTCATCGTTCCAGTTTTCTTCTGGTGATAACTCATCCATTGGAGACATGTTATTCCAACCCTATTTCGCAAAATTCATGGCATAACCAGGTCGAGGGCATCGCACGCGGGGCAGCTCCCATTCGGGCGCACCATCGCGTAGCCAGCCATCGGGTCATCGCCCCAGTACGTGAAATCGAAATTCCATACAATCATCAAGCGGACAATGCCGCTTTGCTTACTCAATTGCGCGGCCTCAGCCAACCATTGCGCCTGCTGCGCCACGCTGGTGCCTGAGGCCCAACCAAACCGACTGGGAACATTCCCCAGCCCTTCGCCGCTAAGATACCCCAACTCGGTAAAGCATACCGGGCGACCGAACGTTCCGCCATAAAGCTGCAACATTCCCCCATAATACCAGCTATAGTGCTGATACCCTGGGTCGGCAGGATGCCCGGTCGTAGCAGACGGCGCGGTCGCTCCTGCGTTATAGTGCGTCCCCACGCAGTCCATATAATTGGCCGCACCGGCTTCCGCCATCTGCTGAAGGTACAACCAGTCGTCGCATCCCGTTCCCTGCGCGGAACAGCCGCCATCACCAAAGAAGGCTCCGGTTGGGGCCAGCGCGCCGGAGATCACCATAATGTTGGGATTGACCTCTTTGATGGCATTGTAAGCCGGGGCCAGCAAATCCCGCACGTACGCTGTGCCACTGATTTGCCCACGCGGCCACTCATAGTCGATGTTGCCCTCGTTCCAAACCTCAATGGCATCCGGGCCAAAGTAGGCGACACCACGCAGAAATTCGAGATATTTAGGTACATTAATGGATGTCGGATAGTTCTCGCGCCCCGGTATGCTCAAGAGCACCTTGAAGCCGTGCTGCCGTCCCTGCTCGATCAGTTCCCACGCGACGCTCGAATCCATGTCTTCGGCCCAGGCCAACTGGAACTTCACCCACGTCATCCCTGATTCGTGCATACGATCA
>JAHEME010000205.1 GCA_024643825.1 Chloroflexota bacterium
ACGAAAGGTGTTCGCAATGCAAGCGTCGAGTTTGACGTAGAGACTCTCTCGCCGACGTATCGGCTGATCATCGGGCTGCCGGGACGGTCGAATGCGCTGGCGATTGCCGAACGGTTGGGACTGCCTAACGAGATCATAGAGGCCGCACGCTCGTATGTGGGTGAGGATGATTTGCAAGCCGACAACCTGCTCGACGAGATTCACCAGGCGCGGGATGACATTCAGAAAACGCAGGCCCGGCTCGTCAAGATGGAATCAGATTCACTTGCGCTGCAGGAGGACCTCGAACAGCGGCTTCGCGGCATTGAGGAAGAGCGTCACAGCATCCTTGTACTGGCACGAGAGGAAGCAGACTTTGAGCTTGAACTGATGCGTGATGAGATTGGTCAGCTTCGGCGCAAGATGCAAACCCTTACGCCCGCAAGCAGCGATCTGGACATCCAGCCTTCCGAACTTATCAAGGAACTGGAAGCCGATACACGCGTGCTGAAAGAAGCCATTGCCGAGCCGATTGAACGCCGCGTCGCCCCTGTGCCTAAAGTCAAGAAGGTGGAAGAAGCCCCACAGCGGGGACTCCGCCCCGGCGACCGGGTGTTCGTCAGCGGCCTGAATACGGAAGGGGAGATTGCCGCTGTTCATGCGGGGCATGATGTGGAAGTTCAGGTGGGAGCGTTACGGGTTCATGTGGATGCGGACAGCCTGGAGTGGCGACCGAGCAAGAAAGAACGGGATGATGATCGGGTGCAGTATGCCAGCAGCGTGCATGCGGCTCAGACTTCCAGCCCGGGGATGGAGCTTCATGTACGAGGGTTCATGGTGGAAGATGCTGTTCCCGCCGTGGATGAATATCTGGATCAGGCTTATCTGGCCGGTCTACCCTGGGTACATGTTGTGCATGGTCGTGGAACGGGTGCACTGCGAAAGGCGATTCGCGAGCACCTGCGCCAGCATCCTCTGGTGAAAGAATACAGCAAAGCCCCTGAAGATCAGGGGGGTGACGGTGTGACCGTCGTACGGTTTGTACCTCTCAGTGAGTAGTTTTCAATTGTTGCCCAGCGCCTAAAACTCTGGTTACAATACTGACTATGATTTACATGACTGGAAATTCTATTCTCTCACGAGTGATGATGGCATCCATCGGCAAGGCCGCCCTGTCGTATTGCGCCTGGTGACCGTTTCGTAAGAAAACAAGAAATTGACGGCTGTGGGCGCGTGTGCTCACAGCCGTTTTTGATTCATGAAGGGGATTGTTATGCATGTTCTCACGTTACATCATGTGGCAGTCAACCACGCCGGACGTGCCATTTTTGAGGATTTAAACTGGTCGATTGGAGATCGGGATCGCATTGGGTTGGTGGGTGCGAACGGGGTAGGAAAATCCAGCCTGCTGCGGGTGATCGCAGGAAAAGCCCCACCTGATTCCGGTTCGGTGATTGGGGTCGGTGATCTCACCATCGGGTATCTACCGCAGGATATTATACTTTCCTCAGACAGAACCATCCTGGAGGAGACGATGGTGCTGCCTCCGGCGTTGGCTCAGATTGAAAAACAACTGGCGATCATTGAGGGTCAACTGGGTGATCCCGCTGTTTACGGGGATATGGATCGACTCACACGGACACTGGAACAGCAGGAGAAGTTAGTCGGGGAGTGGGATCGGCTGGGGGGGGCGGGCTACGCGAGCCGCGTCAAGGAGATTCTGCGGCATCTGGGTTTCTCAGCAGATGACCTGAGCTTGCCAACTGATTCGTTGAGTGGCGGTCAGAAGAAACTGGTCGCACTCGCAAAACTGGCGCTGGAGTCTCCTGCGATTCTCCTCCTGGACGAACCTGATAATCACCTTGATCTACGAGCGAAGCGGCTGCTGGAAGGGTTCATTCGGAGTTATGACGGTTCAGTAATCATCGTCTCGCACGATCGGTATCTGCTGGATGAGATCGCCACAGAGATCGCCGAGCTAGAAAACGGGAAACTCGCCCTATATCCGGGGAACTATTCAGCTTATGCGACTGAACGGGAACTCCGGCGGCTGCGGCAGCAGCAGCTTTATGTGGCCCAGCAAAAGGAGATTGCGCGGATTGAGGCGGCCATTCAGCGGTTTGAACTGTGGGCCAGCATGGTGGTCGATGAGCGGCACATCCGGCAGGCGCGGTCGCGACGGAAGATGCTGGATCGGATGGAGGCAAACGGGGAGATCATCGAACGGGTGCGGGAAGCGTCACGGATGGGACTGTCGCTACAGGGATCTCGGGGGAGCACGAAAGCGCTGGAGATCAAGAAGTTATCGATGGGCTTTGAGACTGAAACAGGTGACATTCGCTGGCTGTTCTTTGATCTCGACCTGCTCGTTCAACATGGAGAACGGGTAGGGTTGATCGGGCCAAACGGAGCCGGAAAGTCGGTGCTGTTTAAGCTCATCCTGGGCGAAATTGATCCGCTGGATGGGGAGATCGTCATCGGGCCAAGCACCGAGGTGGGAACCTATGCTCAGGAGCATCAGACTCTCACGGAGTGGCGCGACCGAACACCAATAGAGCTGGTACGCGATGCGCGAACGGGCAGCGAAGGGGATGCAGTAGCCTTCCTGACCAAGTTTCTCTTCACCTACGACCAGACCCGCCAGCCGATTCGACATCTAAGCGGCGGGGAGCGAAGCAGACTTCAACTGGCGCGGCTGATGATCGAAAATCCCAACCTTCTTCTGCTGGATGAGCCTACCAACAATCTCGACATCGTTTCCTCCGAAGTTCTGGAGGCTGCCCTAGAGGACTTTGAGGGGGCGATGCTGGTGATTTCACATGACCGCTACTTTCTTGACCGGGTGGTTGACCGGGTGATCGAACTGGATCAGGGCACGATCACGAGCTTCCCAGGAGGATACACTGACTATCTAGCAGCGAAGGAAGGTGCTTGATCTCTGTGGCACGATGCTTTCAATCGTGCTTCCAGAGAGCTAAATCAGGTACAAATTCAGGCTGGCAATGTTTGACGAATGGGGGGGCATCGACTAAAATACTAACCTTACGTCACTTACCAGGAGCGAGGCGGAAACCGCCATGCCCATGTTTGAGGGCCTGAGCAGCAGGCTTGATGGCATCTTCAAAGACCTGCGTAAACGCGGAAAGCTGAATGAGACCGATGTTGACAGCGCCATACGCGAGATTCGGTTAGCGCTTCTGGAAGCGGATGTGCATTATGGAGTGGTAAAGACTTTCATTGCCCGTGTACGTGAACGGGCGATTGGTGTGGAAGTTGCCAAGAGCCTGACTCCCGGCCAGCAAGTCATCAAGATCGTCCATCAGGAACTGACCAAGACTCTTGGAGACGGCGGGCGGCTTGAGCTTCGAGGCAACACTCCACATGTGATCATGCTGGTGGGCTTGCAGGGGTCAGGAAAAACGACCACTGCGGCAAAGCTAGCGCTATATCTACGGCGAGAGGGACATAAGCCTTTGCTAGTGGCGGCGGATATCTACCGCCCGGCAGCGGTGGATCAGCTACAGTCTCTTGGCCGTCAATTGAATATTCCCGTTTATGATGAAGGGACAACCTCTTCACCTCCGCAGATTGCCCTGAACGGTGTCCAGGCGGCTCTGCGGGATGGTGCAAGCGTCGCAATCATCGATACTGCCGGTCGCCTTCAGATCGACACAGAGATGATGGCTGAAGTTGCTACGATTCGTGACCGAGTTTCCCCGCGTGAGACCCTCCTCGTCGCGGACTCGATGACTGGTCAGGAAGCGGTCAACATCGCGCAGGGGTTTCATGAGAGCGTGGGTCTCACCGGCCTGATCCTAACTAAGGTCGATGGGGATGCACGCGGCGGCGCGGCGATCTCGATGCGTGAGATCACGGGGGTCCCCATTAAGTTTCTGGGGACAAGCGAGAAGGTTGATGGGCTGGAAGTATTCCACCCAGACCGACTGGCGAACCGAATTTTGGGGATGGGAGATGTCCTCTCCCTGATCGAGCGCGCCGAGAGTATGGAGTTTGATGAGGAAGAAGCGGAAGAGATGGCCCTGAAGATGCAACGGGCCGAACTCACGCTGGAAGACTTCCGCAAA
This sequence comes from Chloroflexota bacterium, assembly GCA_024643825.1. GTDB lineage: Bacteria > Chloroflexota > Anaerolineae > Aggregatilineales > UBA3940 > JAHEME01. The sequence goes on from JAHEME010000205.1 coordinate 4,065, forward strand.
CAACTCCGGCAGATCAAAAAGATGGGCCCGCTGACTCAGGTGCTGGAGATGATTCCCGGCATGAGTCAGGCTGTTGGGCAGATCAATCAAGAAGACGTTGATCGGCAGTTCAAGCGTGTGGAAGCGATCATCAATTCGATGACGGCTCAGGAACGCATACGCCCGAAACTGCTGAACGGAAGCCGTCGCAAACGAATAGCAACAGGAAGCGGAACCACCGTTCAGGACGTTAACCAACTGATGAATCAGTTTCAGCAAATGCAGCGGATGATGAAAAAGATGGCGAATCAACGACGACCCGCTGACATCCGAAGTTTGTTTCACTAAATTACTTTTGCCAAGTTCGCCCATTCCGGGCACATGAAGGAGAGTTGTAAGCCTATGTTACGTATCAGACTGCGCCGTGTTGGAGCCAAAAAGCAACCAAGCTACCGTATCGTGATTGCGGACAGCCGCAGCCCGCGCGATGGTCGTTTTCTTGAGAAGATCGGCTTCTATAATCCACGCACCCGGCCCGCGACTATGCAGATCGACGAAGCGAGAGCACTCTACTGGTTGAGTAATGGGGCCAAACCCAGCGATGCCGTCCAACGCATTCTGGATCGTGTGGGCACTACTGAACGCTATGGCCGCTGGCGAGCAGGCGAAGATATTGACGCTCTGATTGCGGAAGCTATCGAAGCGGCTGAAACCCGGATGGAAGGGACGGATCGACGAACCCGCCGGGACGAGGCCGACACCAGCAAGAAGATGTCCAAACGCGCTCAAGCGAAAGCTGCCGCTGCTGCCCCGGCAGAAGTGGTTACTGAAGCTCCTGTGGAAGAAGCCGCGATGGAAGAAGCGCCAGAGATGGTTGAAATGGAAGCCGAGGCAGAAGTCGAAGCTCCTGCTGAGATAGAGACTGCTGCCGAAGGACCAGAAGCTGCGATGGAAGAAGCGCCAGAAATGGCTGAAGTCGAAGCTGAGGCAGAGACCACCGACGACGAAGCTGAATAACTGGTGGATACGTATGCAAAGGAGTAGTCCGCATTGAAAGAACTGGTTGAATACGTTGCCAAGTCACTGGTGGATGATCCTTCGCAAGTAGAGGTCGCTCAAATGGAAGGCGGATCGACCATCGTAATTGAGCTAAAGGTTGCGCCCGAAGACATAGGTCGTGTGATTGGGCGTAATGGTCGAGTCGCAAATGCGCTGCGTACGCTGCTTCGGGTAAGCGCAACCAGGCATGGTAAACGAGTGAATCTGGAGATTGTTTAGACTCTGATGGAATCTTCCAAGCAGACTGCCAAGAGGCTCACCAGCCCAAGGCAATCCAGGGATGAGGAAGCAACTTCAGGCTCTTCGGAGCCTGAGTTCTTAGTAGTCGGCAAGATCGTACGTCCTCATGGCGTGCGCGGGGAGATCGGCATGAAGTTGATGACCGATCATCCTGAGCATTTGCTGCAAGTAGAGACACTATATGTGGGGAAGGAGCATCGCCCCTATAGTGTGAAGCGGATGAGGCGACACCAAACGGGTATGATCATCCACTTTGACAGCTTTACAGATCGAGACATGGCCGAAGTGCTGCGTGAACAACTGGTGCATGTCCATATCGATGATGCCGTACCGTTGGAAGAGGGCGAGTATTACCTGTTTCAAGTTGAGGGTATCGAGGTAGTTACGGAAGAGGGTGAGAGCCTTGGACATCTCAGTGGACTTCTTGAAACCGGGGCCAATGACGTTTACATCGTCACTACTCCGGAAGGGGGCGAACTACTGCTCCCCGTGATCCCTGATGTAATCAAGAATGTGAACGTGCCAGACGGCGTTATGACTGTACATTTGTTAGAGGGGCTGCGTTAAGCAGCAAGGATGGTAGTAATCCGTGAAAGATCAATCTGGAAATCGCACATATCCAATGACGGCTGAAGCTCTCGAAGACCTTCGTGCTGAGTTGAAACA
>JAHEME010000206.1 GCA_024643825.1 Chloroflexota bacterium
CACGACCCACGCGGCATTGCGGCCAGGCCCGCCGGAAACCGAGCCGCCGGGATGCGTGGTCGATCTGGTCTGGTACAGTCCGGGGATCGGCATCCGATGGCTTGCCCAGTTCGGAACCGGGCGCATCGCACCCGATTGCGCCGGGGAAAGCTCCCCGCCATGACATGAACCATGCCAGTTATGGCGGTTGCGTCGTTCCAGATCAAGCGGGCTTTCGATATCCGAACCCAGAATCACATCATCAGTCAGGTTCGGAGCGAACTTGCGAAGGTACTCCAGATTACGCTGTGCCACCTCAACTTTGATGGAATCCCATCGCTCCGGGCCACCATCCGCCAACTGATACGGGAAGAACGAGATCACTTTGAGCGTATGATGGCCCTTCGGGGTGCGCGTCGCATCCACCGCAGTGGAGCAAACAACCAGCAATACTGGGTCATTCTGATGTATCAATCCGCGCCGAAAGTCACTCATCAAGCGCAGCATGTTATCTGGCGTTCCGGCGGTTCCCAGCGCGACGGCTGGCAGACGTTCATTGCCTATCGGGTAGAGGGGTGGTTCGCTCAGAGAATAGTGGGCGGCAAACAGGGTAAAGCCGGGCTGCCACTGCTCAACGCCTTTGACGAAACTGTTCCCCCACGCCTCGGCGGGAGCCATATCGACCAGATGCTTGATATGGATGCTGGAAACCACCGATTTCTCAGCGCGGTAGCTTTCCCCATCCTCAGTCACAACACCGACGCATTTCCCATTCTCTAGAATCAGTTCGCTGACCGTCTTCCCGGTCAGGATCACACCACCATGATCCTCGATCAGCGCGACCAATGCCTTCGGCAGCGAGCCGGAACCACCCTGCGGCGTTGTCCACGAATAATACTGACGACCATTCGCAACCGCATAGGCCAGCCGCCCGGTCTGCGGACGGTCAATCGGCTGCACGGTAGAAAAGGCATACCACAGCATGAAAGCCTTCACCCGATCATCCTCGAAGTATTCTTCGATGACTTCATAGGCCGTTTGCTTGTAGCGGCGCATCCACAGTGCCCCATCCGGGTGCTGTTGGAGCGTCTCATCCAGGCTTGGCCCATATCCGACGGGCGTATAGCGGTTCTGCCCGAAAACACTTTTGACTGAATCATAGTCTGCGATAAGGCGGCGGTAGGCTTCGCCATCCTTCTTCGAGAACTTGTTGAACTCTGCCACCGTCCGCTCAATGTCACGCCACACCGTCAGGCTCGTACCATCCTCAAACGGCATCGTCAGAACCGGGTCAGGGAACAAATAGGTCAGGCCATAGCGATCCAGCCCCAGTTCATTGTTCCGAATTGTAGGGCTGCTCTGGATCAGTACATGGGCGCTGGAACATGAATCGTGCCAGTAGCCCGGAACGGTCAGTTCCTCTGTGATGGTGTCCCCGCCAATCACATCCCGCGATTCCAGTACCAACACGCGCTGCCCGGCTTTTGCCAGGTACGCAGCGCAAATCAGGCTGTTGTGCCCCCCACCTGCCACAACAATATCAAATGTGTCTGTCATGCTCATCTCCTGCGGCTTTGACGAAGAGTTACTGTGTGCTTTGGTTGAACCTCAACCATTTTTGCCCCATGTTCATATATCGTCCGAAAGCCAAATGGTCTCCGAGGGAGGCGGAGCCCAGAACTCCACGAAGGTAAAGTTCTCTGCGGTGTCATTCTCGAACCAGTGGATTTCTTCTGGTGAGATCACCGCAGCCATCCCTGGCTTGAGACGGTCACTGGAGGTTGGTGTCAGGATCAATCCTTCGCCATCGAGTATGATGAATACGTGCTGGCTGTCTTTGTGATAATGTTTGGCAGCCGAATCGCCGGGATGGTACACAATCCGATCCGCATGAAGGCGCGGCTTTTCAACTTGAACTCCATCCTTAATCAGATCGAGCCGATCCCGCGTATCTCGGGTGGAATGAAACTGCGGCAGTTCCTCGCGCGTTAAGAGCTTCGCCATTACCTATTTCCCCTTCTTAAAAAGTCTTTCTGCATTGCCACCGAGGATCAAGCTCTTATCCTCGGCATTGAGGTTTAGTTCCTCGACAATGCGAGCCGGGTGCTCAACTCCCATATCGAACGGGTAATCAGACCCCAGCAGCACATGGTCAGGACCAACGTACTCCACCAGCCCTTGAAGTAGTTCCACATCATGAGTGACCGTATCATAATAGAATCGGCGCAGCGAGTCGTCCACCGATTCGGTGAGCCGTGCCCGCGCCTGCGGCTGGAAGCTCACCGCGTGGCGTAACCGCCCTCGTAGACTGAGGATGGTCCCGCCCCCATGTGCCAGCAGCACTTTTAGGTTGGGGTACCTCTGCATCACCCCGGAGAGTACCAGATGGGCAGCAGTAACGGTGGTCTCAACGGGATTTCCTACCGTGTTCCACAGGTAATACTCGTTAAAAACCGGATCGTCGAATCCACGTGTAGTCGGGTGGATGAATACCAGCGCCCCGGTTTGCTCGGCAGCCGCCCAGAATGGATCAAAGCGGTCATCCCCCAGATATACGCCATTGACGCTGGCGGCGATCTCTACCCCGTGGATCCCCGGCTGAAGCATCAGCGAGGCTAGTTCCTTCGCAGCCAGTTCGGGGTCTTGCAGAGGAACCATACCGAGGGCGCTGACCTGTTTAGGATGGCTCTCGACCAACCGGGAAAGTGCCTGGTTGTAGATTGTACAAAACGCTAACCCGTCTTCTGACTCGGCATTGTAGCGCAGCAACGATACCCACGGGCATAGTAAAACGTGATCGACTCCGACACGCTGGTTTTCTTCCAGAACGCGGTCGATTTCTACGAACTCGCGCACCGCCGATTTGATCTGCTTCCCGGCGAACTCAACGATCTGAGCATTATTCTCCCAGAAAACGCGAGGACGCCAGACATCTTCCGGGACGGCGTCTCGCAATACCTCCTGGACAACAATATGTATGTGGCTGTCGATGATCGTCATGTGTACCTTACCAATTGGGGTTACCTTACGACAGGAAGATCAGAACCAGCGAGCCTCCGATGATTAACGCAGAACCCGCCCAGACCTGGAGCGTCACACGCTCCAGCGAACGCCCCACAATGAACGGGGAGAGCAGGTTGACAACCGGAACCGAAACCAGACTCAATGCCAGTACGATTGCGACCCCTGTCAGATCAATTGCCACCCAGCGCATCCAGGTAGATACGCCGACCAGTATCCCTGCTATGATCTTGAATAGCAGCGCGTCCGACGACATCTGAAGCACATTGCCGCCTGCTCTCATGCTGCGAATCGCCAGCACCACTGCATACCCGATCACGCTGGCAGTAACGCCCACCGTGACACCAAGCAGCGGGGAGGGCAGTTCCACCAATCCGTGCCGGATGAAGGTAGGGCTGATCGACCAGCATACTGCCGCTGCAAGCCCCAGAAGCACAGACCGCCATCCTGTCGCCATTCCTTCCACACCCGCCGGAGCCACTGCCGCTTTGATGCGATTGACGAGGAAGACTCCCCCAACAATCAGGAGAATTCCCCCGATCCCAATTAGTGTGGGAATCTCACTCAGGGTAGCGGCGGCAAAAAAGGCACCGAATAGCGGAGTCGTACCGATTAGCGAAGTGGTACGCGCCGCGCCGATCGATTTCTGGCTGGCATTCAGAAACGTCCACCCTACAAAGAAATGGATGAACCCGGCAATCGCGAAATTAGCAATGGTTCCGATAGACGCATTTGCAAGTAATCTGAGATCGACCGTAAGTGCAGTGGCTGCTGCCAGTACAATAGCACTTAGCAGGAGTTGAATAAACGTTGCGACGTAGACATCCATGCCTCGCACAGCACGTCGGTTCAGCGATTGAAACAGGCCAAAGCCAAGCCCCGCACTGATCGCCCACAATGCACCACTCATCAGGGAGTCGTGCCGATCAGATCAGGATCGGCTGAGGTCTCTTCCATCGTGGAGCCACCCAGATACAACTGCGCTACCTTCGGATCGTCGAGCAATTTGTTGGCAGGGCCTTCCAGACGTTCTCGCCCCAGTTCCAGCACATACCCGCGATCTGAGATCGCCAGGCCGCTGCGCGCGTTCTGCTCGACCATCAGGATCGTGATTCCGGTTTCGCTGCGAAGCGTTTGGATCGTATCAAATACAATGCGTGAGGTCTTCGGGTCCAGCCCCAGCGAAGGTTCATCGAGGATCATCATACGCGGACTCATCATCAGTGCGCGCCCGATCTCTAACAATTTCTGCTGCCCGCCGCTGAGGTTGCCTGCTTTCGACTGTCGCCGCTCTTTGAGTAGGCTGAACATATCATAGATGGCTTCCAAGCGGCGGTTTCGCTCAACACGACTCTTTAAGCTGAAAGCGCCCATCAGCAGATTCTCGTGAATGCTCATCTCGGGGAAGGAACTGTGCCCCTGCGGGACGTGAGCTATCCCCTCATGAAGCACCAGATCAGGCCGCAACCCGCCAATATTCTTGCCATCAAAGAGAATCTTTCCCTGTGTCGGGTGGAGCAGGCCGGAAATGGTGCGCAGCACCGTGGATTTCCCCGCTCCGTTCGGTCCAATCAAACATACGATCTCACCCTCGTCTACATTCAGGGTCACACCCTGAAGGACATCGACACCTTTCAGATACCCGGCGACAACATTCTGTAGTTCAAGGAGCATGGTCAGTTTCCTAAATACGCATCAAGAACAGCCGGGTCAGATTGGATGATCGCGGGCGGCCCCTCTGCGATCTTTCTCCCCTGATCAAGCACGAGGATATGGTCGCACAGATCCATCACCACATGCATATTATGCTCCACGATGAGGAACGTGATCCCTTTTTCTTTATTCAGGCCACGAATCAAATCCATGAGAAAGCGGATCATCGTTGGGTTGACACCGCCAGCAGGCTCATCCAGCATCACAATCTCTGGCTCAGACATCAGGATAGCGGCGAATTCAAGCAGCTTCTGCTGCCCGAATGAAAGCTTACGAGCAGGCTGATCCTTGAGATGCTCCAGCCCGACCCGCCCCAGGAGTTCCATCGCGCGCTCTTCTTCGCTGCGCAGCATACCGGGACTGATCAGCGCACGAAAGCCCACCTGACGCACAGGCACGATCATGTTTTCCAGCACTGTCAGATCCCAGAACAGCCGCGTGATCTGAAACGTGCGGCTGATCCCCTGATGGCAAAGCTTGCTGGGCTTCATCCCCGTCACGCGGACATCATGCAGGTAAACATCCCCTGCATCTGCACCGTATACACCCGTGATAAGGTTGAACAGAGTCGTCTTCCCAGAACCGTTCGGGCCGATCAGCCCGGTAATCTTCCCCTTCTCGATAGTGATCGAGCAGGTATCCACAGCCAGAATCCCACCAAAACGCCGGGAAAGATTCTCCGTTCTCAGGGCAGCAGTCATGGTGTTATCTCTCCGTCCTGTGAGCAGGAGCAGGGCCAAGGTCAGAAGTGCCAGCCTGAGGCACGTTCTGGGTATGAAGCTCTTCCATCGTGCGCGCGTCCGCATGGGCTGCGTCATGACTGGTTCGCGCTTCGATCAAGTCGCGTATGCTGGGGAGTATGCCTCGCGGCAGGAAGAGGATGATCACCATCATCAGAGTGCCAAGAATGGCGACATGGATGGCTGTTCCCCCAAAAGTAAACAAGATAAAATCTGCCGAAGGAATGAGAATCACAGCACCCAGCACAGGCCCCCAGAGCGTCCCCAACCCGCCCAGCATCGTCATCAGGATCATCTCTACCCCAACGACAATATCAAAGGCAAATACCGGGCTGATGTGGGATGCGTGATACGACCATATGCCCCCGCCCAGAGCAACGAAATACGCGCTTACGGCGAAGGCCAACACCTTATACAGGGTTGTATTCACCCCTACCATCTCCGCTTTACCCTCATCGTCTCGTATCGCCAGCAAGCCGAGGCCGAATCGAGAACGACGAATATAGGCGGAGACAAGCAGTGTAATCACCAA
>JAHEME010000207.1 GCA_024643825.1 Chloroflexota bacterium
TTGGCAAGCAGGGGATCGTTGGTACGCAGGACTGCGCCCAGCCCGTACTGGCTACCGTTGGCAAAGGCTATCGCCTCGTCGAAGGTTTTGTATGGCATCAGGGGAATGGCAGGGCCGAAGGTTTCCTCGGACATCACCAGCATCTCGTGATCGACGTTGGTGAGCACGGTCGGCTCGTAGAAGTAGCCGCGATCAAAGTTCGGTGGGCGACGGCCCCCGATAAGCACGTTTGCGCCGCGCTTCCGTGCATCTTCGATGTGAGTCTCGAATTTGGCGCGGTATTTCTCGCCAATCATGGGACCAATATCGGTGGTGGGTTCGATGCCGGGGCCAATCCGCAGGGCGCGGACTTCTTCTACCAGCGCCTCGGTGAAGGGCTTGACGAGACCATCCGCGACGTATACGCGCTCGGTAGAAGTGCAAATCTGCCCGCAATTGAGCAGGGCAGAATAGGCCACCGCTCGCGCGGAGACCTGTACATCGACATCCGGGCCGACGATGAAGGCATCCTTGCCACCAAGTTCCAGATGCAGCCGCTTAATAAATGGAGCCGCCTGCATGCTGATCCGCTGCCCGGTCGCCAGTGATCCGGTGAAGGCGATCACAGGGACATCCGGGTGTGTAACCAGTGCCTCGCCGACGTTTCCGTAACCCGTTACTACGTTCACGACACCAGGCGGGAGGTGATCCCAGCAGTGTTCGGCCAGATAGAGGGTTGTGAGAGGGGTCATCTCGGAGGGTTTGATCACGATCACATTGCCCGCCGCCAGCGCGGGGGCTACCTTCCAGCCCATCAGAAGCAGGGGGTAGTTCCAGGGAATGATGCAGGCCACGACTCCGTATGGCTCTTTGATCACCATGTTCAACTGGCTGGTTTCGGCAGAAGGAAGCACGCGTCCGCGAAGATTGCGGCCCATCTCTGCATAGTAATCGAAAGTGGTCTTGACCCATTCGAGTTCTTCTTCGTTTTCGGAAACAGGTTTGCCCTGTTCGAGGGTTAACAACTCGACAATGGACTCCCAGTGATGGCGAATTTTGTGCGCTACCTCGTGCAGCATATCGGCGCGCTCGTTGGCGGAGGTGCGCCGCCAGCCATCGAAGGCCGCTTTTGCGGCGGCGACGGCGGCCCCGGCATCGTGTTCGCTTCCGGCAGGCACACTGCCGAGGACTTCTTCGGTCGCCGGGTTGTGTACGTCGATCACATCCCCGGAGCGGCCAGGCACAAACTGGTTGTTGATCCAATGACCGGCACTCTGTTTCTTTGCCACCCTTGTTGTCCTCTTTAGAAAATCAGCAGGTTGAGTGAATTACCGCGCCGACGGCGCGGGTTTCACGAAGCGCGTTGTATTTGACGACAGCCTCTTCCGATTGGAGCACGTGAACGTCGATGCCGCACTCGTGCAGGAGATCGAGCGTCTCTGGCATCACATGGAGCTGCTCGTCTACTCCCTTGGAGAGGATGATGACCGTCGCTCCATGATCAATCACTTCCTGCACGTCGGCAGGCTGGATGCCCGGCTGGTGGCGGGTTCCGGTTTCATTCCAATTCCAGGCGCGCGCGCCTCCGGGATACAGCTTCACGTCTTTGAATGGCGTATCGAAGCCATCGACTTCGACACGCCCCCACGAGAAGTGGATGACTCGTGGAGATAGGGCAATATGTTCCATCATTTGCTCTCTGTCAGCTACTTATGCCTTGATCTTTCCTGCAGCTTTCAACTGATCTTTGAAGATAGCGACCTGCGCTCCATGCTCGCGCTTGTGCCCGTAGAATGTGTACACGATGTAATCATCGAGTGCGTACTCTGCACCATACCAGGGCAGCGTGCCGACTTCGCGCAGTTTCTCTGGAGTTAAGTGGGTGATCAATTCCATGTTTTTTGCGTGCATGGCGTTGTATTCGCCGCGCACTTCGGCAGCGGATTTATCCTGCCGAGCAGCGACCTGCGCATCGTTGAAGTTATCGTGATCGGCCATCTGCATCAGGGTTGGCGTCGGGCTGCCATCGATGAAGTTTTGCAGTAGTTCGGATAGCACAATTTCATAGGTTGCCAGATGCGCCATGATGTTCTTGACCGACCACCAGCCGCAGACATTCTCGGTATCCCACTCGGAGTCGGGGATTGATTCCAGTGTGCGGTGTAGAAAGCTATCGCCATACTTCAGAATATCGGATGCGTTCATGTTGGATTGGATCCTCTTTTGGCGTGCGAAAAACTCTTTATGCGATTGTGTGATCGATGATGTGAACGTCAGCACCTTCTATCGCAAGCGCGGCAGCGAATTTGGGCGGGGCTTCCAGCGAGGCCAGCGACCAACGGGCGGCTTCTTCCGTGCTGCCGCGAATGCTCAGTAGGGCGGCGTATTCGCCTGGGGCCAGCGTCACCTCTACGCTGTCAAGCACCTCGGAGATTCCTTCGCCATATGCTTTCAGGATCGCTTCTTTGCGCGTCCATGCATGATAAAAGGCGATCATGCGCTGAGGGGGGAGTAGATCGCGGAGGATGCTATTCTCCCTGGCCGAGAAGAAGCGTGCCGCTATCATGTTCATGTCGGTCAGGGAGCGAATATGCTCCACATCAATGCCGACCTGCCGCCCCTGTGCGACGGCGATCATCAAGTGCTGGTCTGAATGGGAGACATTGAATTGAAGTCGCCCCTCGTTGCTGGAAAGCTCCGGTTTTCCCTGTGTGCCGTAGCGGAACCGCAGATCACTGGCGGCGATGCCGGTGTAGCGGCTTAGAACCTCCCGCAGAAATCCGCGTCCGGCGCTGAACCACGCCCGGTTGATCTCCTGGATATAGCGGGCGGCGCGGGCCTGCTCCTCTTCGGTGAGTGTGCTTGCCAGCACCGTCAGGCGATCCGCCCGCACATCCAGCGAAGCCCTCCATATGTGGACTTCGCCGGGTTGAATAGCTATCTCCGCGATCTGTTCTGCGGGCTTCATGCGCGGTCTGCGGCGGCCTGCATCAGCGCAAACAGGCGATTGGGACTCAGCGGCATCTGGAGAATCTCCAGCCCGGAATCGGGCAGGGCGTTTTCTAACGCCTGGGCAAAAAGCGCAGCAACCGGGATCGCACCCGCTTCGCCCGCGCCTTTTACGCCGAGGGGATTCAGCGGAGAGCGCGTCTCTATATGATCTACGATGATCTCTGGCATGACGCCTGCCGTGGGCAGCAGGTAATCCATGAAGGAGGCGTTCAATAACTGCCCGTTCTCATCCCAGACAAGCTCTTCGTAAAAGGCGTTGCCTAACCCCTGGGCGACCCCGCCATGCACCTGGCCTTCCACGATGAGGGGGTTCACTACCGGGCCGCAGTCATGGACAACCACATATTTCTGCACTTTCACCAGCATGGTTTCCATGTCCACTTCCAGGATCAATGCGTGGACTCCACTGGCGGTTGCGCCAGTTTTAGGGCCAAAGTAGGCTGTGGATTCCAGGCCGGGTTCTGTGCCCGGTTCTACCGCGCCGCGAGAGGGGTTGGCTTCGGTGGCTAAATCTCCGAGCTTGAGCGCACTCTCTGGAACGCCTTTGACCCGCACGGTTCCGTCGATCAGTTCGAGATCTTCTTCGGCAACTTCGAGCTTCTCACCCGCCATCTTGAGCACCTTCTCGCGGACTCGTTTGGCGGCTTCGTGGCAGGCGCTCCCGGCGACGGTGATTCCCCGGCTGGCGAATGTGCCCGCCCCCCAGTGGAATTCGGCTGTATCCCCGGAGATCAGGTACACATCGGCGGGGTCTACGCCAAGCTGCTCGGAGACAATCTGAGCAAAGGTGGTGAAATGACCCTGCCCCTGCGTGCCAACGCCCGTTGCCACGCTCACTTTGCCGTTGGCTCCCACCGTGACGCGCGCGCCTTCGTAGGGGCCGATGCCTGTCCCTTCCACGTAGGCTACTACGCCAATGCCTACGTGCTTCCCTGCGGCACGGAGTTTTGGCTGTTCGTTCTGGGTGAAGTTTTCATAGTCGATCAGTTTGACTGCTTTCTCCAGCGCAGGGATGTAGTCGCCGCTGTCGTAGACCAGCGGGGCGAAGTCCTGATAGATGATGTTGTTATCGTGAGGGAAGGCATCGGGAGGGAGGAAGTTGCGCCGCCGCATCTCGATCAGATCAATGCCAAGCTCCTTGCCTGCCAAATCCAGCAGGCGTTCGATCACGAAGACACCGTGCTGCCGCCCGGCCCCTCGATAGGGCGTTACGATGGGTTTGGTGGTGAATACCGCCTTGAATTCGCTGTAGTAGTTGGGGATGCTGTACGGCCCCAGCAGCGTACACTGACTGTTGATCGGTACGGTTAATCCGTACGGATCATAGGCCCCGCTGTCGTGCACAAAGTGATCGCGCACACCGAGGATCGTGCCATCGTTCTTGAAGGCGATCTCTACGTCGTGGATTTGCCCGCGCTCCTGGGTGGTGGCAAAGAAGTTTTCCTGCCGATCTTCAATCCACTTGACCGGGCGGTTCAACTGCATGGACACCCAGGGGATGCACAGCTCTTCCGGGTAACCCATCATGATCTTGGGGCCAAACCCGCCGCCAACGAAGGGGGCGATCACGCGTACCTGGCTTTCGGTTAGGCCCAGCCGTCCCGCCATGATGTTGCGGATGATGACCGGGGCCTGGGTGGTATCGTGGATGGTCATGGTCTGGGTACGAGCGTCCCAGTCTGCGACGATGCCACGATTTTCCATGGCGGCGGCTGTACCGCGATCATAGTCAAAGCGGCGAGTCAGGATCAGGTCTGCGTGTTTGCGTGCTTCTTCGTAATTGCCGCGCTCCTGAATCACATGGGCGGCGAGGTTCTGATCGAGGTCTTCGTGCAGCAGAGGAGCGTCCGGGGAAAGGGCGTACTCGATATCGACCACCGCGCCGATAGGCTCAATATCTACCAGAATGTCTTCGGCGGCATCTTCGGCCAGATAGCGACTCTCTGCGATGACGAGAACAATCGCCTCCCCAACGTGGCGCACTTTATCCTTTGCCAAGGGAACCTGGCAGCGGGCATGAAACGTCAGGCGTTCGATGGGGGGCGGAGAAACGAGCAAGGGGCCGGGTTCCCAGTAATCGCCCAGATCGTCGGCGGTGTAGATGGCCACCACGCCGGGACGTTCTTTGGCGGCGGTCACGTCGATGCTTTTGATATACCCGTGCGCATACGGGCTGCGCACAAAGGCTGCATGGAGCATCCCTGGCAAGTGAACGTCATCCACAAACAGGGCCTGCCCTGTCAGGAGGCGAGGGTCTTCGTTGCGCTTAATTCGCTGTCCGATGTAGCGGGTTTCCATCGAAACTTCCTCCAGACCAAGGCTATGAGTAAAGTCCAAGAGTAACAATCAGCGCATCAGAGATCTGATTCATGGTTGCAGTAGACACCTGACCCAACTTTCCCACAAAGCGGGTTGTCGAGACTGAACGAATCTGAAAGGCATCTGCTGCTGAAGTCTTTGTAAGATTATTCTGATCATCGGGATCGATGCGGACCATCCAGGCAATTGAATTAAAAGCCTCCTGCCAACCAGTGACAGGCACAACTACGCGCAGCTTTAGCCTGCCAACCTGATATGATCGCAGGCCGTGATTTCTTGATCTCATCGCCAATAGTGGGATCAAGATTGACCAACCAGACTTCACTCCGGTTCATAGCCGAGGAAATCTTCACTATCCAGTGCAGTAAATGCCGTTAATTCTTCATCGCTCTCATAATAGGGCAGTGCCTTTTCTGCTGATTCTGCCAACCTGACTCGCATGCTATCCCAGTTCGCGCGGCGTTTTTCCAACCTGAGCGACTCGCGCAGATCGTGAATGGCTGCTTCAAGAATCGCCAGACGCTCTTCAATCGGTCGCTGTTTCATCTCTCGCAAAATATCGTCTTGATGGATCATCGCAAGCTCCTACCTGTACCTGTATCTACTCATCCACTCATAGTGTACAGGGTCATCCACTTTATCGTTCGATCTGGGCCTGATTATCCTTT
>JAHEME010000208.1 GCA_024643825.1 Chloroflexota bacterium
TGATGGCGGGTTGGAACTATTGGCACGAGGCTTGAACTTACCAGAAGTGTCATCTGATCTGGATGTCTCGCCCGATGGGAGTCATGTGCTGTATTCGGATCAAGGCGATATCTGGCTCTTAGATATCGCTACGAAGGAAGCTGTTAACATTACCAATACCCCCGACAGCTATGAGCGTGTTCCACGCTGGTGGCCAGGCCATTCAGATGGATTTATCTGTGGTGTCTATCCGGGATCGTCACCGATCCCTCCGCTGCTAGGCTATCTGACATTCGTGTCGCTGGATGGACAGCAAGACGTGTTAGATGGAGACGCTCATCTGGCATCGGCTCCAGCCCCGTCACCCAATGGACAGACAATCGCCTACACACGGGTTCGAACGGATCCTGACGATCACGCTCCAAACTTGTGGATATATAGTAAGGATCAGAAGCCTGAACGAGTTGATTTATCGACTTATAGTCTTGGCGACGTGCAAACAATTGGGGATGTTAGCTGGTCCACCGATAGCTCGCAGTTAGGGATCGCTCTTTATGGCGTGATAGGATCAAGACAACAGATGGCTATTGCTACCTTACTTTTGGATAGCACGGATTCAGAAGTCTTACTCACCTTTGAAGGGTTAGCAATTGAAGCGGCTCTGGAAAATAACGCACCGCAATGGGCCCCGGATGGCATGTGGCTGGTATTCTTGGCACGGGCAGAGAATGTATCTGAAGTGGGGATATGGCTAGCTGATGGACAGTCAGTACAAAGAGTCTCCCCAGCGTTTGCGGAAAAACCACATCAACGCCCCGATCTCCCGCACTGGGTTGGCAAGCCAGCAATTTCACCGGATGGTCAATGGGTTGCTGTTTGGACGACCACAGGAGATATAGGTCTTCTACGGGCAGGAGAGTGGGAGCCTTTATTGTTTCAAACAGTATCTCATGTTATTGGGGTAGACTGGATAGTCGAATAGGCTGACGGAAATCTATTGTCTCCGGTAAGCTGGTTGGTCGAGGAACTGCTTATGTTGAGCTACCCATCTCCCCTTTTGTCCCTCCTAAGCTGGCGCTCGCAGTGGTAGCTGATGACCACGCTATTCTGTTGCCCTGTCCGTTCTGCCCGGTGAAGCCAATAGTAGAAACTCACTGTAATGAATCAGTCGAGGAAATCATGTCAGTAATCAGGCGTTTGCCGATCTCCGCACGAATAGCAGTGTGTGGGTTAGGTTTGGGAATAGTAGTGGTCGCCACTGCTTTCGTGTTGCGGTTATGGATAGCACAGGTAGAAGCACGACAGCCGAATGCGATTGAGCAGATTCTCGCAAACACCCCCCTCCCCATGACTCCAGTAACGGGGCAATCCAGCCCGGAGGAGGTTCGCGCCCTGATGCTGCATAGCCACGAGCTATGGCAAACGGTGCAAGGGCAAGCGACCATGGGCTGGCTCACCAGTGAAGAAGGGATGGCAGAATTTACTGAGACGATCCAGATTCAACAGTTTGGTAAAGTGCGGTTGGAGCACGGCCCGTTGAATGGCGATCCAACTTTCTTCTGGGTATCGGACGGTGACAGCATCTGGCAGGAAGATTTGACTCAGAAGACGTATTCCCACGGGGCAGTGCCGCCCTACCTGCGCTCCCTTGAAGCGTACAGCCCTCCCCGTTTGCCCACGGATTTTGGGCCAGTGGTCATTCTCCATCCGCTCACCGGGACAATGCCAACGCTCCTGGCTGAAGACCTGTTCCCGTTCGGCACGGCTCAGACTCTTGACGATGACAAGCATCTTGCCGTATTGGGTGAAAGTGTTGTCGCCGGACGCAATGCCGTGATTCTCCGGGCTGAGTCAACCTTTGAGGGTGCTCTTGACTCAACCATTCTGTACTGGGTTGATGCGACAACGGGAATGGTTCTGAAGAAGGAAATTTATCAAGGGTCTCCTGATTCGGGCCAGTTGGCCCAGCACACGTACTTCAATGCAGTTGTATTTGATGAGCCTATCACTGGAAATCCCTTCACCTTCTCTCCAGACTCTGATCTTATACAAGCAACTCCTGAAGACTGATCCTCATGGAGCGATCAGCAGGTGTTACCCCGGCACACCGCCGATCCACATCAACAGCAGGCCCAGCGCGACGGCAATCGTGCCATCCTCGCTTGACTATCGCTCTCAACACAACTCGCGTATACTTCCCTCTATCGCACGGGGGGAGACATCCCCAGCACGGGGATCAGGATAAGCGCGCCATGAGTCACACCACCATCGAGGTTCCAGAAGAAGCCAGCGTGTTCAACGCGCGCGAGATGCTGCGGCTGGTCAGCCGCACGTTCGCCCTCAGCATCGAGCAGCTACCCGACCTGCTGCGGGAAGCCATCAGCGTGGCCTACCTGATGTTCCGTGTCTCCGACTTCCTCGAAGACAACGAGATCATGCCACCGGAGCGCAAGGTCGAACTGCTCAACCTGTGGATCAGCATCCTGCGCGGCGAGGTCGATCCTCACCGCCTGACCGAACTCCTCGCCGATGTCGATTCATCTGACCCGGAAGCGGCGGTCGCCCAGCACGCCGACGAGGTGCTGGCGATCCTCAACACAATGCCGGAGCAAATTCAGGAGTACATCCGCCATGAGGTAATCGAGTCGACAGCGGGCATGGCTCGCTGGCAGGCGCGCGGCCCGGTGGTGGAAGACGAAGCCGATCTGGATGACTACATGTTCGAGGTCGCCGGGCGGGTGGGTCTGATGCTGACGCACGTCTTCGCATGGCACTATCGCCCGATCCGCGATCTCAAGGATCAACTCATGCCGCTGGCGCGTGAGTTCGGGCTGGCGCTGCAAACCGTCAACGTGATCCGGGGGCTGCGCAAGGACTTCGAGCGCGGGTGGATCTTCGTGCCGGAGAGCCTGTGCAAGGAGATGGGCATCAAGCCGCCCGACCTGTTCGCGCCGGACAACCTCGAACCCGCCATGCGCGTCGTTGATGCGATGGCGGATAAAGCCGAACGCCATCTGCGCAACGGACTGGCCTACATTAAAATGATTCCCCGCCGCTATCACCGCCTGCGATTGGCGTGCATGTGGCCGCTGTTCTTCGCCGTCCGCACGCTGACGATCACGCGCGGCAATGGTCACGTCCTGACCGACGAGGCCAAGATCACCCGCAGCGACGTGCGCCAGATCATCGTCGATACGCAGGTCGGCGGCTGGTCAAATACGTGGCTGGATGGCTACTTCGAGAGGTTGAGCGCGGAGTAAGACATGTGTTCGTGCGTTCCGCAGAAGGCTCGATAACATCGGGCCTTTTTTATTTCGCGAGTTGATCGTATCATTTTGTCCATCCCACAAAGGAGACGATCCATGACTGATCAGACCAGGCATTTCGCACTCGGCCCGAACGAAGGCAAGGCCCTGTTCGTGCTGGGCGATGTGGTCACCTTCAAGCTCTCTGCTGCGGAGACGAACAGCGCCTACTCGCTGGTGGAGATCATCAGCGTGCCGGGCGGCGGCCCCGCCTTTCTGCATACCCACATCCCGCAGGAGACATTCTGGATTCTGGAAGGCGAGTACGAAGTCTACGGGCAGGATGAGCACGGGCAAAAGTACGCGATCCCCGCCTCCGTCGGCGCGACCATCCACGTACCGGGCGAGGTTCCACACGGCTTCCGCAACGTGGGCAGCACGATGGGCAAAGTGCTGGCGATGTACGAACCCGCCGCCAACATGTTCGCCTTCTTCAACGAGATCGGCGTGCCGATGAATTCCTCCACTGACCCCATGCCCGTCGATCAGATGCCCGGCCCGGAGCGCATCGCCGAGGTGCTCGCCAAACACAAGATGGAGATGCTCGAAGCGCCGGGTTCATGAAGCACCTCGCCCCGGAATCAAGAGGGAGCCTCACCACGAGGCTCCCTGTGATCACTGGGTGGTACGGTGCGGCAGGTTAGTCTTCTACGAACCCGATTGTCGGCGGAGAGGACGGGAAAATAGATGGGTCGTAGGTCAGGTCAAATCGGTTCCCGGATAGATCGATTGTCTTGCACACAATTGCCCCATACCCGGTCCCTTCCGCGGCCTCCCATCCGCATGTCGCATGCGGCCCGTAAATGACACCCGTCCACGTGGTGGCTGGCCCATTGATATGGATATCCGAAGATGTGCAGGAATCGCTTTCGAAATCCGCATAGATGAGCAGATTGTCTTCGGTGTACGCTATAAAATGTACTATTCCGCCCGTGCTGGTGAGAATATCGACAGTCCCATTGGGGGGATGTGCCATCATATTGCTCTTCACAACAAGGGTCAATCCCCGATCCCCTACCACAAGCGTGTTGTTGATGCGAACATTCCCTTCCACATAGTACAAACCCTCAAAGATCTTGCCATTCCCGTTGACATTCAGCCCGCCCACAATTTTGTGATAGCAGTCATTGGAGCCGCCATCGCTGTCAACGTTATCCTGGATGCATGTTGTATCATTCAGGGCCTGGTACGCATACGAACCAACGACAGTGGGATCGTCGTAGAGAGACATAAAGTATAGGCTGGCAAGTGGATCGTCAGCAGGTTCACTGGGCGGAGCAGGAGGAAGGTAGGTGCAGGTTTCCCCGTCATAGGGTGCGGAGCAGCACTCGAGGTTAGCGCCACCATTGAGGTAGTCCACGCACGTCGAGGGAGGATCATCTTCCAGGCGATTGTAGCATTCCAGACCGCCTACCAGCACCGCGTCGCTCTGGAAACTGCAGTCACAGTTGCTCAGAGTACCGCCTGTGATCTGGCCGGATTGTCCGTCCCAGTCGAAAGTATTGGTTTTAGGCGTACACTCGTCGCAACTGGCCAGCGCCATGATTGCGTTAACATCATAGGGATCAAATACTTCATGGCACTCAGCCACCGCTCGCCCCGTCACATACAGCGGCCCCTTGTATACCAACTGTACGAAGTAAGCGGGCTTCTCCGCCGTGACCAGCGCCTCGACCAGATTGTCGTCTCCGTTATAGGGGTTGTTGAGGATCACCTGCACTTCCGGTGGTGCATCAGTGAAGTTGTTTAGCGTAGCAGCATTCCGCCCCGCTGTCTGAACGCTGGTGGGATCGCCGTCGGCGCAGCGGGCAAAGGCGGCGGCCAGCGCCGCCGCATCGGCGGCATTTTGCGCCTGCCGCTTCAACAGAAACAGGCCGCCCCCATCCAGACCCAGCGCCAGGAAACCCAGCAGGATCACGATGAGCAGCACGATCAGCACAATCGCCTGTCCCGGTGCGGCATCCAGCACCAGCGGTGGTCTGCCCCGCCTGCCCCGCACCAGCACGGTGCGAGCGCGGTTCTCAGGATCGCGGTTCATACATTCCCCCCTCGTTCTCCCCATCTATCGGCATTGCAGCATCACATCATTGGACTCTGTTCCATCCAGCCCATTGACATAAGCGGCTACCGTGTACGTAAAGGCGGTGGTATCGACCCACACGCCGGGGTTGGCGTTGAAGCAGTCGGTTAGCGATGCAGGCCCGCATTCGTTGAACGCATATCCGACGATGTCGCCTACCAGCGTTTTGGTGACGCCATCATCGGCATATACGTGGTAGCCATCCACCCCGACGACCATATCCCATTGAAGCCCCTCGTAGCGATAGGGCGGATTCGCCCCAGCGTAGTCGCAACTGGTTGTACCAACGGGCTGTGCCTGCAAACCCGTGACGGTCTCGATTGGGGAACAGCGAATGGTCACGGTGTTCGAGGGTGTACCGAGCATCAGATTGAAGTACGGCACAACCTGATAGGTGAGCTTCAACTGGGAATCCCACGGGGTGCTGTCTGTGCTGAAACAGCCATCCGGCCCGCCGACCATGTTTCCGCATGTGAACTCCGTATCCGTAAACGAGCCGATGAGCGTAGCGGTATCCGTGTTGTACAGATAGTAGCCATAGGTATCGGTGGAACTCGTCCAATCCAACCCGATGAAGCGGTCGGCGGCAATCAGGGCGGTACAGTC
>JAHEME010000209.1 GCA_024643825.1 Chloroflexota bacterium
CAGGGAACCTTCCTGGATCAGGCAAGCTGGATTCCAGCCAATGCCAGCGTTGATCCTTCCAGCAACCCGGTTGTGGGTGGCTTCCTGGCGCAGGTTCCGAACTCCCGGCCATTCCCGGTCGTGGCTGAACTGGGCGCGACCTGGGATCCGATGGGTAATGCGGTAACCCAGATTCTCGAAGGGGTTGCTACACCCGAAGAGGCTCTGGCCGAAGCTGCTGGCCTGATCAATACAGCCAACGGCAAATAAGTTCCTGCTGCATGATCAAGGCGGGTGGGGCTATGCCTCACCCGCTTTTTGATTTGCATCCTACCTGCTCTGAAATTATGATGATTGCACACGCGTAACTTGCTGTACACAGGAGGGATCGCATGGCAACCCTTGAACCCGTACAACCAGCAACGAGCACTCGCAAGAACCCCCTCGCCTCGCTGAGACAGACGCTCTGGCAGGGGCGGCTGGCATACCTGTATATTCTTCCAGCTTTTCTCATCATGGCATTCATCACCTTCTACCCTCTGGGCTACCAGGTGTGGATGTCCTTCACCGACTTCCAACTAAAGCATCTGCGCCTGCAAAACCCTGACTGGGTGTTGTTCGATAATTACATTCAGATTCTAAAAAGCGGCCTGCCTGTCACGAACTTCAATTTCGTGCGGATTCTGGTGTTCAACGTCGTGTGGACGGCAGTGAATGTCGTGCTGCATGTGACCATTGGTATTCTGGTTGCGCTGGCGCTCAACACGGAAGGGCTGCCGGGGAAGCGGATTTACCGCAGTCTGTTCGTGATCCCGTGGGCCATGCCTGCGCTGATCTCTGGCTTGATGTGGGCCAATATGTGGCATGAGCAGTTCGGCGCGATCAATCAGCTCCTTGCTACGATAGGACTGCCGGGTGATACCCGTTGGCTGCTCGAACCAGCCCCGGTGATCAACCTACCACAGATCGGGGTGGAGCTGCCGCTGGCATTCTTTGCGGTGTTGATCGCCAATGTGTGGTTGGGCTGGCCGTTCATGATGGTGATTGCGACAGGTGCGCTGCAAAGCATTCCCGTCGAATTGTACGAAGCCGCCGAAGTGGATGGCGCTTCCGGGTGGACCAAGCTGTGGCGCATCACCCTGCCGCTGATCCGCCCGGCGATGATCCCAGCCATCATGATCGGCATCATGATGACCTTCAACCAGTTCAACATCATCTATTTTGTGACGGGCGGCGGGCCGCTTGGCCTCACCGAGATTTTGGTGACTCAGGGCTTCAAGCTGGTCAACCCGCAGGGCTGGTACGGGGTAGCATCCGCTTTTAATATCATTGTCTTCCTGATCCTGGGGGCCATCACACTGGGCACAAACCGCATCACCCAGGCCACAGAACCTTATTACGCTTGATGGAGGAGACCTTATGACTACGAAACCATTGTCGGCTTCTTCCTCTGGCAGCGGGGTATCCCTGCACAACGCAGTGGCAATCGTGTGGGCCTTTGCTGGACTATTGGCCGGGTTGGGATTGTCCGCCCTCGGAATCTTCCGTGCGGCCTCTGCCCCTGGCGCAGCCGATCCCACTACCCGACTACCCCTGGCGGTTACGGGGGTGATCGCCCTCGCGGTAGGCGGCGTGATTCTGTGGCGGTATGTGCGCCTGCTCATCGCCATCGTCACCCAGGCAGATTACAAGCGCGCGCGCCACACCATGAAGATCGACCTGCTGCAAATCCTGCTGCTCACGATCCTGGCGGTCGTGCTATTCCCGGTGGTGTGGATCTTTTCCATGTCGCTCGACTCGCGCGATTTCTCTCGCCCGGTGGGGCTGACGATCATCCCACCCGGCGCGACACTGGACGCCTACAAAACGATCCTGACACATCCCTCTCCCAACCCGGTTACCTTCTGGCAGCTTCTCCGCAACAGCCTGCTGGTGGCAGGTGGGACGGCGCTGCTCTCCGTGATCGTGGGGACATCGGCGGCTTATGCTTTCTCGCGGCTGAATTTTGTGGGACGGCGGGCTGGAATGCTCGGTTTCGTGATCGTCCTGATGATCCCGGCAGGCGGGACACTGGCTCCGCTATTCGTGCTGCTGAACGGGATCAAACTCGATCTGTCAGCCTTGCAGGGCGCGATCCCGGCTGTGTACGATTTTCTGATCTCGCTGGGTATTGGGGATGGTACGTCACTGCGTACCACGCTGTTGGGGCTGGCAATTGCCTACACCTCGACGGCGCTGCCGTTCGCCATCTGGAATATGAAAGGCTTTATCGATTCACTGCCCTACGAATTGGAAGAGGCTGCGCAGATCGATGGCTGCACCCGAACACAGGGTTTTCTGCGCGTCATCCTGCCGCTATCCACTCCAGGGCTGGCGGTCACGGCTCTATGGGGATTCTTAACCGGGTGGTCCGAGTTTATCCTGGCATGGACGTTCCTCAGTGAACCAACGCGCTTCACGCTGCCGATGGTGCTGCGTGGCATGATCGGACAGTACGCTTCCGGGACTCCCTGGTCGCAATTCTCGGCGATGGCGATCCTGATGTCGATCCCCGCTATCGTGATCTTCTTCCTGCTCCAGCGATACCTGGTCAGCGGGTTAGCCGTGGGAGGGGTGAAAGGGTAACGGCCATTTACCCAGGCTCTCTAATCCTCCACCGCCGCTTCGAATCAGATGGTAGTGGAGGATTTCTTTTTGCAGTTGTTGATCAGGCAGCAGCCTCCGTCACCGGCAAGGTGCAGAAGATGCCACGCGCTGCGCATGCCCTACAGAATGTTAGGCCTATCAACCGACCGAGACTGACAGACGTTCCGCGGAGCCAGGATCATGGCTGGGGAGGTACACGGAAGAGGCTTCGTTCACGTAGTGAAGGACTCGTTCGAGGGTAATGCGGGCTGTATCCACATCCAGCGTAACCCCATCCACCACCTGATCCAGTAGGTGCTGCTGTGTATAGGAAGTATCGCCCGCGAAGAAGTACGAAACCCCACCATTCTGCAAGATGACGGACTGATGCCCCACCGAGTGCCCCGGCGTAGGCACAATATAAACATCGCCAGCCTGGGTAACGGTCAGGCTCTCCGGGAATGGGCCAAGCAGCTTCGGATCATACCCATTGAGCCGGGGCGCAAACCATGAGGGCCAGTGCTGGGGCAGATAGCCACTCATCTTCCCCTGAAACCCGGAGGCGGCTTCCATCTCTGTGCGAGAGACAATGAACTCCGCATTCGGGAAATGGGCGATGCCTCCAGCATGGTCGGTATGAAGATGAGTCATGATCACCCAGCGAACTTCGCTGGGCTGGATGCCCAGCGCCTCAAGCTGTGGGCCGATTTCCTCTTCCGGCTTCACCCACTCCCTCACACCCAACTTGAAGTAGGGGTTCCACCACGTAAAGTAGCCCGGTTCCGCAGTGCGAGCCGTCTCTCCGGTATCAATGATGATCACGCCTTCCGGGTGCTCGATCACCCAGGCATAGATTGGCAGGGGGGCAGTCCACGTTTTATCAAGCATAGTATTCACCAGACGCATGCCCCCGCGCCCCTGGTTTCCATCAGGCTGCTTTTGCTTGACGGCAACTCGCCCGGTCTGCACTGCATGGATACGCATCATCGAGTTTCCTCTTCTCTTTGCTTACCCTCTGGCGTTCGCCAGCGACTCGCCGACTCCCCCTGCTCCCCAACACGAAAACGTTCACGCAAAACATACGCTTCGTCTCAAGTCTTTGTCACAGTATAGCAGTTCTTGGCATGGTGCTTGCACTGGTCACAGTCGGAAACGTCAAAGACCCAGAATGGGATTTGAAGGAATCAGCCCAGGGAATACTCTAATAGAATATGTCTTTGCGACTCTAGGGAGCCTCTTTATGGCAAGATTGAACTTCATTCCACTCTGGATCACCGGGATTCTTCTCGCAGGATGTGCCGATTACTCCCAAGATCCGACATACATGATCAGCACCCTCAGTTCCAGGAACGCCGCGCCACTAGTGGTTGAGCCGGCTCTTACGGCGTCTCCGACAGATCAGCCCGACTCGACGTCCTCCACTCCTTACCAACCCATACAGCCCCCCGCGCCTGCATCGGTATCAGCAGGCGCAGACTCGATCACCAATGCATCAACCTCAATTCCAACGGATGTGCCGCCAACGCCCTCCCCTGCGTTCACCTGCATAGGGAAGTTCGCGTTTGGCTACTCCTCGTACAAGAGCGTCGATCTGTATACAGCCGATGCATGGTGTGGAGAACCGCGCGTCGTGCCGGATGATGTGGGGAACGCCATTGATAGCTGGGTAAACTGCGATTTCTCATGGTCGCCTGATGGCACTCAGCTTCTCTACTCGACAGACTACTCCTATGCAGGGCATGGAGAAATCCGCAGCTTCAACGCCGAGACAGGCGAAGTGCGAACCCTGATCCCCTCGAACGCCCTGCTCGATACAGCGACAGGGCAAGTGCTGGCAGGCTGGGAAGAAGTCGCCCAGGAAGAGCAGTCAGGCTGCCCAACGACGGCAGCGGCCTGCCAGAAAGGGGTGATTGTGGATGGCAAGATCGTGTTCATCAACAGCGCCGCGCCCGTCTGGTCGCCGGATGGAAGCCAGATTCTCTTTCAGTCAATGAACATGAGTGGGCAACCGCCCTGGATGTTTGGCTACTTCCTCGTCAACAGGGACGGAGGTGAGATCAACAGTGTATCATCGGAAGAGGCCAATAGGCTGATCACAGAGTGGTCGGCGCAGAGACCACTGCTGATACCGCCGCCGTTCAACTATGTAGCAGGGGGAGTCAGCGGGTACTCAGGAGGTACTACTTCCATCTCATGCCCCCCCGTGTGGCATCCCTGACTCAGGTATATCGCTCTCACGGCCCAGTATAGAGATGCCACGCGCTGCGCTCCGGTTCGAGCACGATCACCCCGTCCGGCCCCTGAAGATAGCAGGTAGTGTACTTCTGCGCGGAGTTGCACTGATGGGCGGTTGAGAAGCCGAACTCCGGGCCAGTCGCCCAGCCGAGTCGATCCTGCACCCCCGATACCCATCCCAACCCGCGCCACACCATGCCGAACCCCCGCACAGGCTGGTATAGTCCAGCGGGCGGCACAATGCCCGGATCATCCTGGGGCATGCCCTCAGCCCAGGGATCATTGGAGCGATCCCACTTCGGCGAGTTGGGATCGTCATATAGAATGGTGATCGTGTCGTCGGCCTGAGTCCAGATCATCAACCCATGCTCGAAGCGTTCCGCCGCACCCGGCCCCTGGACAACTTCTGACAGCGGGCATTCATTGGGCGGGTTGGCGAAGAACCACGTCACCGGGCAGGTCAGCATCACAGTCACGCCCGCCGATTCCTGTTGATCGCCATTCTGCGCGAAGAGAAGGTAATTCACGAAATTGCGGTCGATTGCGCTCGTAGAGTACTCATGCGATCCGTTAGCGGGAACCGGTTCGCACGTCCCAAGCAATCCGGTGCGCGTCACCATACACAGGGTGATCGTCTGTGCAGTAGTCTGCCAGCGCACTGTCACTGCATCACCTGGATCGATGGTGGCAGCATCGGCAGTGAACGACTGGATCAGCACGCCCTGGGTTCCAATGGGCGTGCCGCCGGGGTTGAACGTCGGTGAAGGGCCGCTGGCCTGCGTCGCCGGGACGGGCGGCGGGAACGTCGGGCGGACGGTACCGCTGCTGGTGGTGGCCTGCAATGTGGGAGTAGGCGCGCCCATAATGGCGGCGGCGACTGCCGTCGCTTCAGCATCCTGCGCAGATACGGTGGACGCCTGTCCGGTAGATCGCGCATCCTGGGTGCGCTGCACGGCGCGCTCGGTAGCCTGCGGAGCCGGGAGCGTCTGCGTCACAGTGGGGGATGGCGTAGCATAGTCGGAGCGGCTCGGCGCATTGCATGCCAGTGCAAGCAAGATTGGAATCCATGCAACGCGGATCACCCTCACCCGTGCATCGGTCTTCTGATACCTATCCATCGGATAC
>JAHEME010000210.1 GCA_024643825.1 Chloroflexota bacterium
GAATTAGGTCATAACGCTGGCCACTTTTGGTGAAATCTTCTTGAGTGTAGTCAATGACACGGTCTGCACCAATCGAGCGCATGATGTCCAATTTCCTCGTGCTGTCCACGCCAGTCACTTCAGCCCCGAAGGATTTGGCAATCTGCACCGCAAATGTACCTGCACCACCACCCGCACCATTAATCAAAACCTTTTGTCCTGGCTGAATCTGTCCTTTGCGAAGACCCTGCAGGGCAAGGACTGCCGCTTGAGGTACGGCCGCTGCTTCCTCGAATGTCATGCTCGCCGGTTTCAGCGCCAAAGCACCTTCACGCGCACACACATATTCGGCAAAACCGCCCCAACCACATTCGCATAGGTCGCCGAACACCTCATCACCTGGCTGAAACTGCTTTACGTTTCTGCCGACCGCTTCAACCCGCCCCGCTATGTCAACTCCGAGTATCTTGATTCTTGGTTTTAGAAGCCCAAATAGCAGGCGGTTCATGAACGGCTTGCCTCTCAGAAGACCCCAGTCCCAGTCATTTACAGATGCCGCATGAACTTTTATCAGTACCTCATTCTCCTTAGGGATAGGTTTGGGAACCTCTTTGAGCTGCAGAACATTGGGCGATCCGTATTTTGTGTATACAATCGCTTTCACAAGTATTCCTCCTAAACGCTCGATACCCTCGAGAACAGAACGAGATTGAGTTCGGTGTTTCATGGCGAGCTGTTGCTCCGCCCGATTGCCTCGCCCATTATTTGTTGAGCTCCTCCCGCATGGCGAGTTTTCATGCCCTTTTGCTGTTTTCCACGAGAGACGGTTGAGCTCACGCGCCGAGCTTGCGTTACTACCCTTTCTTCTCTTTATAAACCGACACAAACCAAAGCACTCCAACCCCCATGAAAAATAATCCTAAACCACCCATGAGATGAAAAAACAATGTCATTACTTCAGAAGCGCCCATGTCATCCTCCATTTCGCTATGAGTTTGTGAAGCAGGCCCATCATGGTACCGGTACGAAGGAATGTCCTCCAGTCGATGGCACTATATGCAGAAGGGCTGCGGAGGACCGACTTTCTACCGGGTACAGATTCACGCGGGCGCGCGCCAAATGGCACGCACACAACTCAGCATTTCCGCGCCGACAAAAACCGTGAATACGGAAAACTTACGCGGGAGGTGGAGCCCGTGAAGACCAGGGGGTGAAAATAGGGTCTTGGAAACGAAGGTTTAAAAGGGGAACGACATAGTTCTTGAGACGTGGTTCGACAAGATTGAATCTGTGCGGTTGAACGATTGTGGGTCTGAAACGATGTGTTTTTGTGGCCCGAGGAGTCGTCAAAGACAGTAATCCGGTTCGATACTGCTCGAAGGGAATTGTCCTCGCGGCGTGATCGGGAGTTCTCCAGCAATGATATGGACGTTCCTGAGGACCATGTGCACCAACGATGCACAAAAGAAGCATTGACAACGCAAAGAGGAGGAAGGGGGCTCTCCATGAGGCATACCTTTTCAACGTCGGCAAGCTATGCACGAACTGCGGATATCCTTCACGGATTCGGCCCATTCAGTCTAGGGGCTTGTACATTGGGGAAAAGGAAAAAAATGAATCGGCCAGTTTCAACCGATCATGGACGCGGTGACGGCAAGGCCACCGGTTAGATAGCAAACTGCAGAACAAATGTCAAGCCGGAGCCCCCACTTTCCCCCCATCGGCTTGCCTCAGGGAGGCCGTTCCAGCAGGCAGGATCCGTCGACCCAGCCTTGTAGAATCAGATAAGAGGTCTCAGGGGTGCAGTTGCATCGGACCTCTGCTCATCTTGCCGCCTTCAGAGGCGATTCTACTGGAGAATTAGTGATCCGTTCTCTTCGTCAACTCCGAAACAGATACTGCAGCTTCACAAAGAACTGACGCTCCGTTGTCGTGAATCCGTTGCCCGCACCGTAGTTACGGTAGTCGTTCGTGAATCCCGCGTAGAACGTCGTCAATGCATTCACTTTGTAGCTGAACAGTGGGTAGACGTTAAACGTCTTGCCGAACGAATTGTACTGGAGAATGGCCCGCACGAACATCTCGGAGGTAAACTGATAGATCGCGACCGACCTGGCCACATATCCGTCGTACAAAAGGGAGCCTGTCGCCCTGCTTCGCAGTCGCGCTCTGTCGTAGGAGAGGTCGACCTTCAGCTGCGGGGTCGGCTTCAACGTCACGGAGCCCCCGAGCGAGTGTCCCTCGCCCGTCTCCGGGGCGGACGAACGATAAATAAACAACCCGACCTGTCCGTAGAGAGAGAATGCGAACGAGTCCCAGGTACGGGAATTGAAGTTGAAAAATGCGCGGTGGATATTTCTGAACTGTGTGCCCCGGAACAGCTCATCGTTGACGAGCAAATACGAGACACTGACGTCTGTCTGACCCTTCATGACGACATAGATCCCCGGTTGCATCCAGACCTCTTTGTGAGTACCCCCGTGGTTGTACGTCGTCTCGAAGGAAAGGTTGAGATTGATCTTCTCGAGGAACGAGTCATCCCAATATCGCGTGTAGCGCTGATGAAGTGCGAATTGCCTGTAGTTGACCGTCGTGAAAAGGCCGTTGTAACTCTGGTAGGTTGGTGAGAAATCGTCATAGACGGCGTCGAATCCGTAATCACGTCCGACGTGTGACAGCACAATATCGATCCCGCTGCCCGAGTACTCCTCGCCGTTCAGAGCCGCGTTCCGTCCTGATAATCCAAAGAGCCGCTGCGACGTCAGAAGCGTTGAATCGGAAAGCTCCTTCGTTGTGCTCAGGAACCCTTCGCCCTTGAAGTACCAGTTCGTCCAGAATTTGTAATTCCAGTCGAAGCCAGCCACGTAATTATGGCTGCCGTTCAGGTTCCTGGTAAACGCCATGCCTCCAATGTACGTCTCATCTTCAAAGTTGTACCGAAGGCGGGCGATGTTCGCGAAGGAGTTCATCCCCGTCAGCACAGTATTGCTCTGCTCCTCACCGGGGACGACGAAAACAGTATTCCTGTCAAACGCTCCGAGGTACAGGTACGTTAGCGATCCGGTCTTTCCGACAACCCTTCCGGCAGCAAGAGGGTCGTTGATCGATCGCGAGTAGTACATGGGAGTTCGCAACAATTCCGATGACTCGAGGAAGAAGGGGCGTTTCTCGGGATAGTAAAGAGCAAAGGTCGTATTGACACTGATCTGATCGGCATCCGATTCGACCTGACTGAAGTCAGGATTGACCACGAGGTCCATTGCCAGGTTCGAACTTGGAGCGTACCGAAACCCCGCGCCCACGCGACCCCGAAGGGGCCCGTTCTCAAATTCTGATGCCGGATCCGAATCGTCCGATCGCGATCCCGCCTGCTGACCGAGCACATACGGCAGGACTTCAACAGCTCCACCGGAGTGAATCCCCCGGAGTCCCTTCAGCAGCCCTCCCTGGGTTATCAGGCTGGGCTTGTTCCTATCGACGGGGGTCCAACTGATGAGCACCCTGCTTTCGCGAGGATAGTTCCGTGCGACGATCAAACCCCATGTGTGCTCATCCTTCACAGGAAACCGAATGCTTTTGAAGGGAATCGCCATTTCCGCCGTCCATCCCTCGTCATTGATCGAGGCCTTGGTTTCCCAGATCATGTCGAAACTCACATCCTCGTTCC
Source organism: Chloroflexota bacterium (assembly GCA_024643825.1). Classification (GTDB taxonomy): domain Bacteria; phylum Chloroflexota; class Anaerolineae; order Aggregatilineales; family UBA3940; genus JAHEME01. The sequence continues at coordinate 3,647 of JAHEME010000210.1, forward strand.
CGCCACCGCTCATCATGAGATCTCCTTGAACGCCGTACGGATTCACTGCCAGTTCGTAGCCGCGCTGATAGTCTCCGTACGTGTCGATGACGACAATGATGTAATCATCGGAGAATATCTTGTCGCGGTCAGAGAGGTTCGCCCGGATCTCGGCCGGCCGGGGGTCCAGGCAGCGGAAGCCGAGATACAGGTGTTCATCATCGTAGAGTGCATATGCCTGCGTTCTGACCGGGGCCGGTGTGTTCTCTCCCGGTTGGAACTCGTAAGGGAGCTCGATCGGTTTCGCAAGTGACCAGGCGGAATCTTCGAGTGTCCCGGAGAGCGCAAGCGGCCGGTCTATCCTCATGGCAGTGATAGAAGGTTGTGCGGAGTCCTCTTTGGTTTGGGAGCTCGCTGATGTGTGGACCAGGAAAAGGAACAGGAGACACAGGAGGGGGAACCGCGTCATAGCGTCTTGCCAGAGTTGTGGTGGTTGGTACACTACCTTGTGATATACGGAACGAAACGCTTGATGGTTGCAACCAAAAGATGTGCCATCATGGTTCGTGGAAAATTTCAGAAAGGCCCAAGAACGAAAACTGGCGACCCAGAAATCTGAATCGCCAGTGGTCAGAGTGCTAGTAGCGAGGGCCCGCTACTCACGGCAGTTGCAACCCTACATAAGGCATTTGAGATGGAACTAGAATAGCCCTGAAAGCACACCATCCCAACCTACGAAGCACTCTCTAGATTATGAGCAACTACCCATGAACACAAAACAATACTGTAGAATCCTCTACTTCCGCCAAAATCTGCAACGTGTCTCTCTGTCCCTCCCTCTTTCACAAGCATGTCTTGAAACGATGAGAGGGGTGATTTTTCATAGTGATATACTCCGCATCAGCAATCAATGATTCCGGAAGAGAAACCGAAGCCCTTTGTAAAGAGCAGTCGGCATTGCTCCCACATGGGCGCTCTGCGAGATAATCTCTGTCTTGATTCGCGATCCTTCAAAGCCTTTGTGCCGGAATCCCGTCCTCAGGACATCAAATCCTTTCAACATCTCCCACGATTCTTCTTCCCCAACACTCAAGTGCACACTTCCTATGCCCTTGAGTCGCTCGACCGGCGCCCATGTGAACACGGAATCGAGATAGAAATTGTTGAACCACAAGGAGGGGCTTCCAAGAAGGTAGTATTGGAACATCTCAGGATCAGCGGTCAGCAAATAGACGCCCAGCAAGCCACCGAGCGAATATTCGGCAAAACACCTTCTCGACGGATCGGCCGGGTATCTTGATTCGATGACAGGTATCAATTCATCCTTGAGGAATACAGCGAATTCTGCAACCCCGCCTGCCAACTTCAGGGCTTTGGGATATGTGTTCTATATCGAATAGTCATCCGAAGGGCGCTCCGGAGTGTAATCCCTGGTTCTGGCGATCGCCCAATCGTCCATACTGCGGCCCTGCGTGATGCCAATAAGAATGAAGCGTCCCGTCAAGCGGCCGAGTTCCATCAGCCGGGGCAATGACTTGAGATAATCGCCCAGCATAAACCACTCCATACAATAGACAACGGGATATTTCGTACCGGGTGGGAGGTTGCCCTGCGGTACCACCACTTCAATCGTGTATGTTGTTCGGACGGATTTCGATTCGAGTTCGAACCGCCTTGTCTCATTCTGTCCTACAGCCGTACCTGTCTTCAATAACAGAATGATGCCGACCGCGAGCGACGTATGTTTCATGATTCCATCCTGCATCCAAGTTGATAACATCACAACATGTTACAACAGCTTCAGCGGCAGAAGTTGTTTCTACAAAGTCTGCTGTTTGACATCCGGTTGTAAGAAGGACCAGTGGTTATGTATTATTTTCCACTCGTCTTTCAAGAAACAGTAAACCTTTGTACTGTTCCACTTGGTACTCAACTTTAGGGAGCCGTCCGCCTGCTTCTTATAGTTGAAAAGATTGTACGAAAGTATAGCAATATTGCCGTGTACCTGCACTTTTATGTTGGTCATGTCATACTTGTCAATGAATATCTGCCCCGCCTGGTCCCCATAGTACTTTTTCATTGAATCCAGTCCGTCAATCCTTTTGTTCTCAAATGGATTGTAATATGTTACTTCATCGGCAAAAATATCCAGGTATCCCCAGGGATCCCCTCTAGCCCAGCGGTCAAGTGCGGTTTTTTCCATGGCTGTTACCTTAGCGCTTGCCTCATTTTCGTCCACCTTCTGTCCAGCCTGTTTACAGCTAATCAATACAAGACAGATAGTGGTTGCTAAGATT
>JAHEME010000211.1 GCA_024643825.1 Chloroflexota bacterium
TAAATGAAAACATACTACCTTTGCCTGGCTCACTGGTCACAGAGACCTGACCGCTGTGCTTCTCCACCACCTGTTTGACAATCGTAAGACCCAGGCCAAGCCCGTTGTAGGAACGGGTGGTGCTGCCATCTACCTGATAGAAGCGCCGCCAGATCTTCGGTAAATCTTCTTCTGGAATACCGATACCCTGATCAGCCACATCAACTTGAAGAGCATGACCGATATCGTGAATAGAAACCGTTACTGTACTCTCTCTGGGGGAAAACTTAATTGCGTTTGCCAGCAGCCCCTCAAATACCTGAAGAATGCGTTCTTCATCACCGTTCACAGGGGGCAGCATATCAGGGATGTCAGTAGCAAATTCGATGCCGTGTTTTTTTGCTTCCAGGGCCATTGATGCGAGCGCGGAGGTTGCCAGTTGACCAAGATCGACTTCCGCCATCTCGAAATACTCGTTCACAATGTGTTGAACAGACAGAATATCATTGACCATGCGATTGAGCAGGCGCGACTGGATGCTCATAATTTCGAGCACATGCTCCTGTTCTTCATTGATCTCGCCCAGGTCACCCGCAAGCAGCATATCGGTGTATCCGATCACCGGGCCAAGCGGTGTCCGAAGTTCGTGTGATATGTTCTGGATCATCTCATCGGTTGTCCGATCTGCTTCGCGCAAATCGTTGTAGGCGGCTTCCAACTGGGCGGCACGCCGTGCAAGCGCGGAATACAGCCGCCCATTTTCCAGAGCACTGCCAACTACATTGGCAATTGCCTGTGCCAGCGACAATTCGTTCTCTGTGAATACGCGTCGCGCATCCATATCAATCAGTTGAACCAGGCCGATTGCTTCTCCATGCGCGATGAGAGGGGCCATCAGCATAGAACCAGAATCCAACGGGGGGATGGTCTTGTGATCGCCAGGGGATAGCTGATCTTCGCCTATATTAATGGCGATAGCCGTACGCTCCATCAAGGCGACGCGGCAGAGGCTGGTCGCATCCAGCAGAGAGTTATCTCCCTGACCAATCGGCCAGACGGCCCTGCCCATCTCAGAAACGATAGTCAGCGAATCAGCCTCTTGATCATAGGAAAGAATCTTGCACCAGGCAGTACCCGATACATCCAGAAGTTTTGTGTTTAATGGCTCCCAGAAAGACAGCCGATTCGGGACAGCATCTCCGGCAACCGCATTTTGCCAGCCCGTCAGTACCGCCTGACAGCGGTCAACGTCTGCTTCTGAAAAGATCAGGCGGCTTGATGCATGATACAACTCTACAACGCCATAGAGATGCCCATCAAGATGAAGCGGGAAAGTTAATATCGACCAATACCCAGCATCCAACATCGATTGGCGGCGATCCGCTTCGACATTCCCTGCATCGATGCCAGTGAGGAACGGCTGCCCGGTCGCTAATGCCTCTCTTGTGAGTGAATAACCGTCCAGGGGAATCGATTTTCCCTGATCCTCCGGCCACATGACTTCTGCAACCTCTGCCAGTTTTACGAGGCTGTCATCGTCTGCTGACCACGAGGAAATGATGCACCAGGTCACATCAAGTGCCTGGATTAACTGTTGAGAGACGGTCTCTAGAACGGTTTCAATCGTGAGGGTTGACGAGGCCGCCTCACTCGCTTGAAGCAGCAGTGTCAGTTCCCGAACCTGCCGCTGCGTTTCTCCAAACAGGCTGGCGTTCTCAATCGCGATAGCGGCAGCGCGGGCTAACCCCTGGAGCGTTTCCAGATCATCAAAGGTGAATTTGCCTGGCTCTCCGGAGATTACTTCAACAACGCCCACCGCTTCTTCCTGAACGAGAAGGGGCACAGCGGCAATGGAGCGCGTGTCGATCCCGGTGCTTTGATTGATCTCTGGCAGAAATCGCTTCTCTTTCTGCATGTCTTCAACGAGCAGAGGCAGTTCCTCGCGGGCAACAAACCCTGCCACACTCTCTTCCATCGGAATACGAAGGCCTCGGAGGCGTGAGGCTTCCTCCCCTACTGCTGAGTGAAAGAAGAGTTGTTCCGAGTCAGGGGGGCGTAGAATGACACAGGCAATCGTTGCATCGAGGGCAAAGGACGCCTCATCCAGGATAATTTGCAAGGCTTCGTCGAGGGTCAAGGTGGAGTTAATTGCCCGCGAAGCGCGATTCAGAGCCGTTAGATGATGGCTCTGTTTTACCAGCATCTGCTCATTTGTCTTGCGTTCGCTGAGGTCTGCGAAAGCAAGGGCATGGGCAACCGGGGCCATGCCAGTGGGTTCGATGTGGCGGACGAGCACGGGATACGGATCACGATCTGGTCGATAAAGATGAAGCTCTAACGACAGCGACTCGCCCAGTTGGGGGTCCTGGATCAAAGCTCTCAGCCGCTTCTGATGATCCGGGTGGCATAACTCTTCGACCCGCAGCCCCAGCAGTGAGTCAAGTGAACGGGTTGTAAGCGATGCCATTTGCTGGTTCGCCCATGTAATCTGTTGATTCTCGTCATAAACGATCAATCCATCGCTAACGGAATCAAGGAGCCAGGAAGATAGTGGTTTCTCAATCTGAGTAGACAGTCCCTGAACGGGGATGCTTTGGGCAAGACGCTGATTTTCCAGGGCTGCAGCCACGTAGTTGACCACGGCATCAAGCAATTGACGCCCATGCGTCGTTTCGATATCACGAGGCTCAATTGCACCTATTATAAGAATGCCCTGGATCACATCTCCCAAACGAACTGGAACCATCGTGAGATAGTATAGATTCAGACTTTCGCAAGCTTTGGTGATGGGCTGGTAACCAGCCTCTCGAAGATTGCTCAGGGAAATATTGAAGCTGGCCTTTCCTTGCAGGGCAGTACGTGATATTACGTTGGAAGCACTTGATAGTGGAAGCGTGATACGCTGCTTTCCACCAGATGCAATTTCGAGGAATCGGGTGGCAGCCGATTGCCCGGCAGTCGCTGCGATGGTCCCCTGTAACAGGGCTGACTGACTGCCATCCAGGGGGAGGAACCAGACTATATTGGCTTGCAGAATCGTTAGCCCGGCATGAACTGCCTCTCGCAGAAATCGCTCACTTTGCCCCACATGGCGAGCGAATCGGGCCAGAAGCGAGGGGATACGCCGCCCCAGTTCCTCAAGGTTGATGGGCCGTACCAGGATTTCATTTCCTGTAAGTCTGAGGGCCTCTTCTGCGAGATCGGCTCCGGCGATTAGTAGTACTGGAATGTTTGACGTTGCCTGTTCTAACTGTAGCTGGCGGGCCGTTTCCAGCCCATCCATGCCGGGCATATCGGAATCTAGTAGAATGAGGTCAGGGTGCTGCTCATGGGCAATCTGCACGGCATCCACCCCACTCAGTGTTAGCAGCGCCTCATGATGATGCAAGTTTAGCCATTCACGCATAACTTGCAGGATTTCTAATTCATCGTCAACTACAAGAATTTTTGCCATGGAACGATTCATGTGCCGGGGAGGCTACTGCCCAACCAGCACTCGTGAGTATGCCTTTCTGAAAACATCCGCCCATAGAATACAGTATACCGGATGGTTCAGATAGGAGTAAATGTTGAATCATCAGGGACTGTAATCCAATTGAAGCGGTTTTCGTCTCTGCGAAACAGAGGTTCTTTAGAATTGTAGGGTTTTTGTATGTTTTGGCACAGAGGAAGCATTGCGCGGATTGTGGTTGACAGGGTGCGTAATCAGGGGTAGTATATGAACGAACGTTCATTCACATAACAGGGAAACTCCATAGGCCCATAGTATGGACAGCACTTCGCTAAATCGAGGGGAACAGACACGAAAGTTGATTCTTGATGCGGCGGAGCGGCTGTTCCTCACAAATGGCTTCAATGGTACAAGCATGCGCCAGATCGCGAGGGAGGCAGGCAACCTGGCGGTTGGCGGGATCTACAATCACTTTGCCAGCAAAGAAGCGATTTTTGAAGCCCTGCTGGAAGTTCGTGCTCCCTATCAAGAGATTTTCCAGACCTTAGAAATCCTCGATGGCAAAGATGGCCCTGAACTGATTCGAAATGTTGTTCCCTATATCAAGACTGTCATCATGAACAATGCGACGTTTTTTGGCCTATTAATGATTGATGTTCGTGAATTTGACGGGAACACCATGCGTAGCTTATTAGGGGCAATCATCCCCAATGCTCTCCAATTTGCGCATCGGGTGCAGGCTCTGGGGGGGCTGCGCGAATCGATCTCTGAGATTATGTTGGTGCGAGCACTTGTTATTTTTCTTTCTGGCTACATCCTCACGGATATGATCGCTTTTTCTGCGGGGCGAGTCCTACCAGTTGCAGATGTGCCCACCGGGGATGAATTCTGGCAAAAGCCAATCCTTGATATGTTTCTATATGGCATTGCGGCTGAAGGGTCTGACCGATGACAATCTCTCGTACGCTGGCAGTGATGCGAAAAGAGTTCATTCACATCGTGCGAGACCCAGGTACGTTAGTGTTGATCTTCCTGATCCCAATCATCCAGATGGTGCTTCTAGGGTACTCGGCTCGCACCGATGTAGATAACATTGCCCTCGCAATCCTGGATGCCGATCACAGCAATGCCAGCCGCGATCTGGTAAGTGCCTACGAATCCACCTCCTATTTTCAGATTACAAACTATGTAGAGAATGAAACTGCGCTTGAATCGCTGCTGGATCGTGGCGAAGCACGCGCGGGCCTGATCATCCCCATAGACTACAGCCAGAATCTGCAAAGTGGTGATCTGGCTCAGGTGGGCTTTGTCATCGATGGATCAGACCCCACCGTGGCAGCGAGTGCACTGGCTGCGGCGGTACAAACAGGGCAGGCGCAGTCGGTGAAGCTCAATGTAGGCTTTCGCCGTCGAGGGCTGGAAGTGCGCCCAACTGTATGGTATAACCCCGGTCTTGAGAGCGTAAACTATATGATTCCTGCCCTGATGGGCTTGATTCTTCAGTTTCTGGCGACCCTCGTGACCTCGATGGCAATTGTCCGGGAACGAGAACGGGGCACGATGGAGCAGCTTATTGTGACACCCATCCGCCCGATGGAATTGATCCTTGGAAAGACAGTTCCTTATATCGCGCTCTCGCTGTTTGATTTTGTGGAAGTCCTGGTAATCGGGGTAGTTTGGTTCGGGGTCCCGATTAATGGGAGTGTCTGGCTGTTGTTGGGGCTATCCTCGCTATTCCTGCTGGGCGCGCTGGGGATTGGTATTCTGATTTCGACGGTTGCGCACACGCAGCAGGAAGCAATGCTAATGAGTTTTCTTTTCCTGATGCCCTCCATTTTTCTCTCTGGATTCTTCTTCCCGCTCGAAGCCATGCCGCAGGTATTGCAGCTATTAAGCTATGTGGTTCCGCTGAGGTACATGCTTATTATTGTGCGTGGGATTGTCCTTAAGGGAATCGGGTTGGGGCCGCTGCAAAGCGAGGTGCTGATCCTGGCTGGTTTTTGTATGCTGATCTTACTCATGGCAGCACGGCGCTTCCGCAAGAGTTTGGATTGAGTGCTGGCAAACCATGATGAATTCTAATCACTCCAATGAGGTCATAATCGAGACGAAGGGCTTGCGGCGTGAATTCGGCAGAGGGCGCATCGCAGCGGTGGATGATCTCGACATGACGATCTACAAAGGCGAAATCTTTGGGTTGGTTGGTCCGGATGGTTCCGGCAAGACAACCACCCTTCGCCTGCTCTCTGCCATAATGGACCCTACAGACGGTACGGTTACGGTCGCGGGCTACGATACGGTCAAAAATGCGGAAGAGATCAAAACACACATCGGGTATATGGCCCAGATATTCAGCCTGTACCGCGATCTCTCGGTGATCGAGAATCTGAACTTCTTTGCTGATGTGTATGGTGTGACTGGAAACGTGCGCAAAGAGCGCATTGAACGGCTGTTGGATTTTGCGCGGCTCGGTGGGGAGTTCCGTAAAC
>JAHEME010000212.1:0-2657 GCA_024643825.1 Chloroflexota bacterium
GAAGGCCCCTAATTTCTTAAGGAGGAAAGGCGATGGTTACATACAAAGGTGCTCGGCTATTAGTCGTATCCCTGGCGACTGTTGTGCTACTGGCAGGTTGTGGTGGTGGGGGTGGTGTTGTCCCGGAAGACACTTCCGGGGGTGTTGAGCCTGCACCCGTAGAAGCGGCGACTCTGAGCGCAGGCGACGTAGCGGGCAAGCTGTTTGTTGGAGAAGTTCAACCTCCGCAGTCTGGCTCAGTAGGGTTATACATTCGCGCTGATAACACTGCCGAGATGATCGTCGCCACCGATGACCCTGCCCTCTCCCTGCACATGAATGGCACGCTCGAAGGGCAGCGAGTGAGTTTGGCATCTGAGGTTGGCTCTGTCCGGGCATTGGGCCGAGTTGAAAACGGCCAAATGGAGTTTAGTATCACTATCCCGGGCCAAGGATTTTTCCGCACAACTGTCACCGAAGCTTCAGAGGGATCCGCCCTGTATCAGGGAGAAATGAACGGTCTTACTGGCGGGCTGGTTGTACTACCAGATGGCACATTCCAGGGATTCGCGCCTGTTGAAGGCGGCGAGGAACCGGTCTATGAATCGCTATGTGTAGATAGTGTTGAAGGCTTACCAGAATCGCTGACGGCTACTACCTGTGACTCCGGACAGGAAATTGTACTGACACTGGTTCAGGGTTAGCCTGACCGCAGCACCTGACCTGCACTCCCCGGATGACCGGACAAATAGGATTGACCGGTCATCGGTTTCTTGCCAGCGGGTTGAATCAGATCGAGCACGTAGTGGCCCACTCCGGTCTGCACAGCAAGATTTCCCTCCACTGCGACCAGTGTGCCTGGTAGTGGGTATCCTAGCTCATCGGTTTCTACATGTCCGGCGATCACCTTGATCGTCTCCCCATTCAGGATTGTATGTGTACCTGGCCATGGCGTGTAAGCGCGTACGTGATGATCGATCAGACGAGCAGGCTGCGTCCAATCGATCTCGCCATCTTGCTTTCGCAGCGTCGGTGCTAGCGTGATACCTTCTTCTGACTGCGGGGTAGGAATCAGAGTGCCTCGTAAATATCCGTCCAATGTATCTGGGAGCAACTTTGCGCCCAGGTCAGCTAGTTTGTCGTGAAGTGTCTCTCCCGTTTCATCGGCGGCTATGGGAACAGCCTCCTGGAAGATAATCGGCCCGCTATCAAGACCCTGATCCATCTTCATGATTGTGATTCCGGTTTCCGAATCGCCTGCGCGTATCGCGTATTGAATCGGCGCTGCGCCTCGCCAGCGGGGGAGCAATGAAGCATGTACGTTTATACATCCAGATGGCGGTAGATCGAGAACCTCCGACCTTAGAATCTGCCCGAATGCCACGACGACGATCACATCTGGCATCCATGCTTCTAGCTGCTGAACAGCCTCAGAACTGCGCAGTGTCTCAGGTTGGAAGACCGAGATAGCATGACGTTGCGCGGCTTGTTTGACGGCTGGTGCAGTTAGGGTGCGTCCGCGTCCGGCGGGGCGGTCAGGTTGAGTGACTACACCAACCAGATCGAAGCGCGGGTCTTCGAGTAATCTGAGCAGACTCGGTACAGCAAAATCCGGCGTACCCATGAATATAACCCTTGCCATAAAAGCCCCTCCATTGACTTCAGTTCAATAGAACTCGTATGATAGTTCCTCAAAGTTGAGACAACAACCTTCCGAGGATTGGCAATGAGCAGCATCTTCACGATTCGATCAGTCACCACGTTGGATGAATTTGCAGCCATTGAGGAGTTACAACGAGTAGTCTGGGGGATGGACACGGACACCGAATTAGTTCCTGCCCATTTGTTGATCACGGTTCACCATTACGGGGGAGTCGTTCTGGGAGCATTCACCCCTGAAAACCAGATGATCGGGTTTGTGTTTGGCTTCGCCGGAATTGCGGATGATAAACGATCCGTAGAGATGGGTAGCAAGATCATCCATTGCTCACACATGATGGGCATCCTCCCGGATTATCGAGGGCACTCCCTGGGATACGCGCTCAAGTGTGCTCAGCGAGAAGCGGTGCTTAAGCAGGATACCAACCTGATAGTCTGGACTTACGACCCCCTCTTGCAGGTCAATGCCTCCCTCAACATTGCACGCTTAGGGGGTGTTTGCCGGACATATTTCCCCAACCTATATGGGGAACTCAACGAAACCCTCAATGCAGGGCTTCCCACCGACCGTTTCGAGGTGGAATGGTGGATCGCCAGCCGTCATGTTGAGAGTCATCTTGACTCAATAGAGAAACATCGCACTCTTGTGGAATGGCGGGCGGTTGGCGCGATCCCTGTCAATCAGACTACACCATGCACAGATAGCCACCGTACGCCGGAAGGCTGGGAGAAGGTCACTTCAACAGCACTTCTCGTCGAGATTCCGGTGGACTTCCAGTCGATGCGGAAAGACGATCTGGCACTTGCTCATGACTGGAGATTGCACACGCGCGAGATTTTCTTGTGGGCATTTGCAGAAGGGTATAGCGTAGAAGGGTTTGTCACGGAATGGGCAGCACAAGATCGGCGTGCCTATTATGTACTCACGTCTAATGTTAATTTCCATATCCTTGCAGGGGGGCATTATGAAGATTGACCGAATAGAGCAGTTTCACATTCAAATGCCGTTGAAGCATCAT
>JAHEME010000212.1:2667-5882 GCA_024643825.1 Chloroflexota bacterium
CCGGTAGACATCGAACCTTACTATTCGTACGAAACCATCGAAACCTGCTGGCATATTCAGCGAGATTTTTTGATCCCAACCCTGCTGGAAAATGCGATTGAACATGCTTCTGGCCTCCCGCATATGTTACGCAAAGTGCGAGGGCATCCGATGGCAAAAGCTGGATTGGAGGCGGCTATCTGGGATCTGGAGGCACAGCAAGCAGGCGTGTCGGTCGCATCGCTGCTGGGGGGGACGCGCAAGAAGATTGCCAGCGGGGTGAGCATCGGCGTGCAGGACTCGGTTGAGGAACTGCTGGATACAATCCGGGAGCGTCTGGCGGAAGGGTATCAACGGATCAAGATCAAGATCAAACCGGGCTGGGATGTCTCTGTTGTCCAGACTGTGCGGGCGGAATTCCCAGATATTTCTCTGATGATAGATGCCAACTCCGCCTACTCTCTCCATGATGTTGAGATGCTTAAAGCTCTAGATGGGTTCGGTCTGTTAATGATCGAGCAGCCATTAGCATACGACGACATCCTCGATCATGCAGAGCTTCAGCGCTGCATGGATACACGTATTTGCCTCGATGAGAGCATTCATACGGTCGGTAGAGCACGGGAAGCATTGGCAATGAAAAGCTGCCGCATCATTAATATCAAACCTGCACGGGTGGGCGGCATGACCAATGCACGGGCCATTCACGATCTCTGCCAGTCAGAGGGAGTTCCAGTATGGTGTGGAGGGATGCTGGAATCAGGGATTGGGCGAGCGCACAATGTGGCTATAGCGTCACTGCCGAACTTCACGCTACCGGGCGACATCTCCGCATCTGACCGCTACTGGGAGGAGGATATTGTGACCCCGGAGTTCACCCTAAACTCGGACGGAACCATGGATGTTCCTAATAGGCCGGGTATCGGTGTAGAGGTGCAGCGTGATCGATTAGAAGCTCTGGCGATCCGAAAGGCGCAGTATCCGGCTTAGGGTTCCATGAGAACTGGCTCAAATCCCGCCCGGATAATCTGAATGAACGTATGGCCCGGTTTTAGCAGCAGGGGCTGTCCGTCTACCCCATAAAAGGTGAACTGGTCGTTCTCCTTTTGCCGAAGCCAACGCCCCTCAAATGCTTGCCCGTCACGAAGCAGGGTCGCTGGGCCATCTCCGGTGAGTTCGATATACAAGGATTGTTCTGCGCCAAAATACTTCTCTGGGAATAGCACCTGCTCTTCATGAAACGCACTCAGGACGATCACGTTTTGGAAGGCAAGTTGTTTTCCCGTGAGGGCATCGGAATGGGGGATGCCATCCGTCCAGCGCAGATAAGCCCCACTCACTGCATCATAGCGCCATTGCACACTGGTTCGGGCATAATCGATCTTCAACTGGGCGGCAGGAGTTCCCCCATCTGGAGGAATAGAGCTAAAGGCCAGCCCCGGTGCACTCAGGTTAGGCCGTCGATTGACTTCACGTGTTGTGACCATATTCCACAGCAAATCTGTGTCTGTGAATAAGGTGTGTTCAAAGGGCAGCCCATCTCTTGGGAAGCGCACAAACTCTGGTTCGCCTACCCCAAATTGCGGAGAGATGACACTCTTGGGGTAGATTTTTGATTCTCGTAGGGTATCGATCACACCCAGACTGCCGCCTGAAAAGATCAGGATGCCATCAAAAGCTGGAGTGAGCTGCAAATCAAGTAGACGCACACTGCGGACTGAACCCACATGGTGCCCCCCCTGACTGTAAAAGATTGCAGTGAAGCGCGTCCAGCCGCCTTCGGCGTAGTGCTCGAAAATCATATCAGCCTGGCTAATGCCGCTTTGTGGACGCACCACAGGCGGCGCATTGCTGATCTTGATCACCAGCGGACGACGCTCCAGCACAGAAGGATCATCTACCGTCAGGCCCGTTAAAGGGTCAACGTTTTCTGGGTACGATTCTGGCCCGATGATCTCCGGTGGAGGTTGAGTTTCTGTTGGTTGTATAGTAGGGGTGGGTGTTGAGGACGTTTCGAGAGTCGGAGTAAGGGTTGGCGATGAGATGGGTCTATCTTTTGTGGCAGTAGGTTGTGCCACCGCTGCCCTCTGGCATCCTCCCAAAATGATCCCAACGATGCTGAGAACGATAACGAATCGAATGGTACTCCGTTGAACTGACAACGATTTTGTCCCCAATCCTATCAGAAAGTGGGCGGAATTATACACTGGACGATGCCATTTCCCCGACCACCTGATTGCCTCATGAACGGAAGATCTATATCCAGGTAGGTTCCTGATAGGTTCCAAAGACTCCCTTGAGGACATCCACGATTTCGCCGAGCGTAGCATACGCATTGACAGCATCGATCAAGTAGGGCATGAGGTTCTCTGTGCCCTTTGCAGCTTCTTCCACAGCCCTCAACGCTGTTCCGACTGCTTCGTTATCCCGGCTGGCACGCAGGTCTTCCAAACGAGACACCTGCCGCTCAAATCCCTGCGGGTCCATCTCTAGAATCGGAATTGTGATTGGGCTGTTCTCAGCGTATTCGTTGACTCCGACAATGACGCGCTGTTTCTCATCAATTTCCCGCTGATACCGATAGGCGGCTTCTGATATTTCCCGCTGGAAGAAACCGACTTCCAACGCGGGGATTACGCCGCCAAGTTCTTCAATTCTATCGAAGTATTCGTAGGCTTCGGCTTCCATGCGGCGGGTCTGCGCTTCGAGGAAATACGAACCACCAAGCGGATCAATGGTGTTTGCTACCCCGGATTCATGGGCAATGATCTGCTGCGTTCGGAGAGCGATGGTCACGGCCTGTTCAGAGGGCAACGCCAGAGCTTCGTCCATGCTGTTGGTGTGGAGGGATTGCGTTCCTCCTAATACCGCCGCTAGTGCCTGAAGCGCCACGCGCACGATATTATTCTCCGGTTGCTGTGCCGTTAGGGATACTCCGGCGGTCTGGGTATGGAATCGCATGAGGAGCGAACGGTCACGCTTAGCGCCGAACTTTTCTTTCATCACAGTGGCCCAGATGCGGCGGGCCGCGCGGTATTTGGCAATTTCCTCGAAGAAGTCATTGTGTGCATTGAAGAAGAAGCTGAGTCTCGGTGCGAAGTCATCGACGTCCAGCCCTCGTTCAATTGCCCAGCGCACATACTCAAACCCATCAGCAAGGGTAAAAGCAAGCTCCTGAGCAGCAGTCGATCCCGCTTCCCGGATGTGATACCCGCTGATGCTGATCGTGTTCCACA
>JAHEME010000213.1 GCA_024643825.1 Chloroflexota bacterium
ACAATCACGACTGTCTCAACCACAGAGCACCGCTTTCAGTCTCAATATCTCAGGGAGTGAACACAAAATAGGGATCGAGGACAAGGATAGCTTCGCGGACATTTTCAGCGTCGATGCTTCTGCCATCTTGCACATAAAGCTGCCACAACGCTAACCAGGCTGCAAAATCATAACGGGTAGGGCCGGGAGCGTCAAATTGTGCCGAGGTCAACAATTTAAGATCACCGATTCGACTGTAGACCGCAACATCCCAGCCCTGCCATTGAATAGTGGTAGGGCCTCCTTTAACAAAGTAGCTCTCTGCCTCTGAAACGTTTCCAGCCTCACTTGCTATCTTCCCCAGCACAACATAGCCACGAGAGTTCCCTAGGAATATCGAGGTCTCTGCCTCACGCCTGGCACTATCCATGCTGCCCACCGCAAAATAGGATTCGGCCAGTGTCGCACGAAACAGGCCATTATCGGGCTGCAATGTGACAGCCTGTTGAGCAGAAATCATGGCCTGAGCAGCATCCCCGCTGGTATGAAGCGTAATTTCGGCTGTGCAGTAGAAGTCATATGCGGCGGCAGGTTCCCCGTGCATCCTTGCCTCAAGAAGCTGCCAACAACCGTTGGGGATTTCTGTGAGTAGCTCCAGTGGAACCTCGCTAAGACCCCGAGATAGCAAATATCGATTCCGAGCTTGCGTTCGCATCTCCGTTTCATCCCAATACCCGGAAACGGCCCAGCCCGGTTCAAGTTCGAGCGCCCTGTCATAACCCGTTGTAATAAGTCGGGGATCATCACGAAGATCAGCAAGCGCGGCGACCCACAACCAATAACGTGCTTCTGTAGGACGAATCTTCTGGGCCTGAATGAGATGATCAAAAGCCATTTCATCTTCCCCGGCAGCAGCCAGAAGGACCCCATAGTTGGCTTGCATCAGATCGTAGCTGTCCTCAAAGCGAAGTGCATCTGCATACGCCTCAAGTGCCTGAGGCAAGTAGGTGTTATCGGTGAGGGCAATATCTCCTAGTATCTGCGCTTTTTGTGCCGCATAAATGCCCATCGGTGGATCTGTGGCTCTGGCAATGTTAATTTCGTTAAGAGCCGTCTCAAGATTGCTGTTATCCATGCTTTTGATTGCAGACTGAAAGTGTATCTGCGCTGCATCAGAAACAATCCAACCCACCTGAGCAAGTACAACAGCTACAAGTGCAGCAATAGGAATCCATTGTTTGTGTAAGCCTCGTGTTTCCGCATTCCCAGGAATCGAATCGCGCACGAGGTAAGCCGCTAACACAAGCGCGGGAATAAGAATTGGTGTGACAGTTGCTATCGCATCAAAGAAGTTGTGACCGGCATAGCCACAGAGAGCAGCCAAGGCTCCTGCGACGCGAATCTTCTCCATTCCCTTAGACTGCCGCCAGGTTCGAAGCCCAGCAACCATTATCGTTATTCCTAAGAAGCCAAGACTTAGCACACCCGGCAAGCCTGTTTCAGCCCAAATGAGCAGCAGATAATTATCCGGTGTCGTGAAAAAATCTGGCGAAATTACCGGGTCACGAATCTCTCGGAACGCCCGCCCAAATCCGTAGCGCCCTACCCCAAGTGCGGGGCGATTCAACCCAATCTGTAAGGCAGATCGCCACAGGTCCGCACGGAGCACATCCCCGGAACGATGACCATCTAGATTTTGTTGACGCAGCCAGAGTCCGCCCCCAACTACCATGAGAAGGATCAATCCACCGATTGCCGCTCGAACGCGCCATTGAGCAACCAGACTTTCCAAACGTGCCCGCCAGTTTGCAGAACCGCGTATCAGCAAAAGCGGAAAGAGTGAAAGAGAGATTGCTAGATCAAGAAGCCCCCCGCGTGAAAAGCTCAGAATCTCAACAAGTACCGCGCAAACAAGCCACAGTGCCATTCCGCGCCGGGTATCTTGTGCATGTGTTGAAATGAACCATGCCAAACCCACAGGGATTACGACAGCCATGTAGCCGGAAAGCAGCGTGGAGACTAGAAGAGCAAAGCTCAAGCGGTAGATGGCAGGGGGAATTAGATTCTGTATGCCCCCTATACTGAGCCAACTTATCTCAAAGAATGGCAGCCGGGGGATACCTGCATACCAGGAAAGAAGTTCGAAGAGGCTAACAAGAATTACAACCGACGCAGCAAAGAAAAGCGGAAGGAAGACAGCCCGTGGACTCTTGCTCCGCATCAAGTCCACGATCATGTAGAATAGTACGATCTGGAGTCCAATTCTCCATAATTCCTCGACGCTAACTCGCGGATCAACCGCGAACATTGTCGCCAATATGTTGATCCCAAAGAACACTGCAATCGGGACATCAAGGGGTGTGCGGGGCCAGAACTTACGGCTTCTGTGCAAATGTAACAACCACCCACCCACAAGCAACGCCATTAGCAGATGATGAATGATGCGCGGCCACAGGCTCAGTTCCGTGAGGTTCCTTCGTCCGCCTACGAACGTAAAATACAATGCCGCCAGGATCAGCAAACGACCCTGCCACTTTGAATTGATACGAAATCTGGCTTGGAGGTAAGCCATCGGCTTATGTCCCTTCCAGCCGGACAACTCGGGCTACTGTGCGGATAAGGATGAGCATGTCCAGAAGCAGGGAGCGATGGCGAATATAGTAGAGATCGTATTTAAGTTTCACGAGCGCATCATTCTCTGTACTTCCATAGCCGTAATTGATTTGGGCCCATCCTGTTAAGCCTGGCAATATCGCCAACCGTGCCCGATAGAATGGAATTTGTTCCTGCAACCTTTCAACAAAGAACGGACGTTCCGGGCGTGGCCCAACAAGGCTCATTTCTCCTTTGAGAACGTTGACCAACTGGGGAACTTCGTCAAGACGGCTCTTGCGCAGAAACCTCCCTATCCGGGTAATTCTTGGATCTCCGTCCACCGCCCATAATGGTCCTTGGCCTACCTCCGCCTGATGAATCATCGTACGCATCTTGATAATCCGAATCACTCGACCAGCTTTGCCTGTTCGTTCTTGAGCGTAAAATATAGGCCCGCGTGAATCGATGGCGATTGCTGCGGCTATCAAAGGCAGCATCCCTGCGAAGATGATCAGCCCAACCAAACTTAGAACTACATCCATGGCTCTCTTCAGGATCGGATAGGGATCAAATGGCGACCTACCTTCCAGCGGGAGCACGATAGACCACTGCCCGCCAACATACTCAACAGGCACCATCCCTGTTAGACGTTCATACAGAAGTGGCATCTGGGTGACAGGGATACCGCGCTCATAGCAATCCATGATCCCCTGAAACAACACACCATCCAGATTATCCCGCGATGTCAGGATCACTTCACTTATCTGATGCTCATCAATCAGATCAATGAACCTGTTGCTGACGGAGAGAACCGGGAGATGCTTGGTAGCTGACTGAATCTTTCGCCCGGAAGTTTCAACAATCCCGACAACTTCATAATCAGCCGGGGCAAAGGCTTCCACAGCCTCGATCAGAGCCTTTGCTGCCCAATCTGTCCCAACAATAATCGCCCTACGACGCAGGGGAACCCATCCAATCAGGAATGGGCGTCCAAGCCGCCACACCGCAATCAAAACATAGGAGAGAACGGCATAGTAGACGATGAATAGTCGGGGGAGCGCATCCCGTGCGGAGAGAAAGAAGATGAGAAGATAAACGACCAGCAGTTGAAGCGTAATCTGCGCAAGCCTGACCTGGCTCTGTGCCCAACGAGCCGTCAACGCCAGGTCATAGAAATTGTTCGCGGCGGCGAGAATTAGCCATAAGAATGTTAGAATTACAAACCACTGGACTTGACGGATGACAAAAATAAGATTGAATTGCTGCTGCCCCACGAACGCCCAAATACGAAGGGCAGCCAACACCGCTGCATTTACCGCGAGCAAATCTCCAAACCCTAACAGTAACCGTCGTTCTGAGATCGGAATTCTTCCCCGTGACGCCTGGTTGCGAGCCTTTTCGGTGTTGGATCTTCTCGTCATGACACCGCCGCCTCTTTTTCGTTAGCAACGCCAATGCGCCTCTTGCCGCTAACAAACCAACCCACTCCGCAGAGAGTCAAGGAAATTCCTGTAAGACTCGTACCAACCGCAACACTGATGGGTTGATAGTTCATGAGAATCTGGTGATTGCCCTCCGGCACAGGAACAGCGCGAAAAGCAGTGTTGGCAAGATAGATCGGATTTTCCTTTCCGTCTACTGTAGCATGCCATCCTGGATAATAGGTATCTAGAAGAAGAAGGTAGGCATCGTGTGGTGTGTTGGCAGCAATAGTAATCTGCGAGGGTGTTGAAAGAGTTATTGTTGCAGAACCGGAATCGATTCTATCACACTGCAACCCATCAGGAGATTCAACGCAGTCAGTGACAACCACACGCGGCCATGAGGCTGATACACGATAGGCTCGAATCCCCCCACTCTCACCAAGAAAATCCAGGTCGGTTCGTGGTGTGTCAGACAACAAGACAGCCACATTCATCCGTTGCAGAGCTTTAATCTGATCTTCGGGCGAGAGGCTATCAAGTGATGTGAGCAAGGAATCGTGCCCCCCCACCAACAGAGGATCGTCATTGGAGGCACTCGGAATCCCATCAATCATTCCTAAGTTCGGCAGCAGAGAGTTTCTTACATCACCCCAGTGGGCTTGATCTCCCGTCTGAAAATCCCGCAAACTGAAGAAGTGCGAAAACTTAACCCGGTATTCATCCTCAGGGAGATACACATAACGCGACCCATTTTCAGTGTAAGGACGAATCAGATCGGCGACCACACTCGTCTGGTGATAATACGCCGCTGCAATTGTGGGAATTAGGCCCCAATGCGCAACGACAAGATCAAGAGCCAGGAGAATCAGTGTGGCAGTTTCCCAGGCTGGTCTCCAGGAAGTACGCCATTCTACCCGACGGAGCGCCAGTCCAAGCGCTGCTGCGATGACAGTGACGAACCCCAGACGAGCCGTTCCGATAATATAGTTGGAAGGAATTACGCCACCGGTCACGCGATTGGCTAACAGTGAGCCAATCAGGATCGCAGCCCCTACCACGAGTATGCGGCGTGACCATTTCTGCCTTGTGGGACTTGTCCGCCAGAGATCCGCCCCGAAACTTCCCAGCACAGCCATCCCAAAGACAGCAACCAACATCCATCGCGTAGGAGCCTGGAACATCGCAAGTGCCGGAACACGCTCATAGAGCCATTGGGAAGGCGCAAAGTTCCTTCCCAACGCAAGAAACGTAGCGACAAATACGGCTCCAGCGTAGAACGGAACCAGGCGTAAGGGCGCGTCGCTGGCTGAAAGTCTCCTCTGACTGATCCAGTTACCGACAGCACGAACCGCCAGCACCAGTGTGAGGAGACCAACATAGGCAGCATCCTCCCAGTAATTCCCATATCCATGGTAGGTTCCCGATGCAGGAGTGCCAAAAAAGTTAGGGGAAAGCAGTGTAACAAACCGCCACGGCCAGAACGAATAGGCAAACAGCCTTTCAGTCGTCACGCCATTTACGCGCTGCGACGTCTGTAGCAATTCCAAAGTAGGCAATAGCTGAATCGATGCCAGACAAATCCCGCCCACAACTCCTGCTCCTGCCCAAGCTACTAGCGTAACGACTTGAACACGGTCAGCAGCGATACCGCGCGATAGGATGGCAAACACGAGATAAGCCCCGGACAGAGTGAGTACATAGGCCGATGTCTGCGCATGGCCCGCTAAAAGCAGCATGGCAACTGTGAAACTCAGGAACAAAATTGACCGTAACGATTGCTTATTACGTAATACACCCTCAACCGCCCAGAGGAGCCACGGCATCCAGGGAACAGCACTTGTGATGCTCAGAAAACCAAATCGTGCGATAAGATATCCACTGAGG
>JAHEME010000214.1 GCA_024643825.1 Chloroflexota bacterium
GGTAATTGCATCCTGCACTACATTACACTATACTCCCTGCTTGACATAGAACAACTATTCTGTTTGTGGGGCTTATGAATAAACAGGCAAAGCCGTCTGGCAGGCGCGGTATTGAATGGACGAACTACACATGGAATCCAGTGGGCGGCTGCCAGCATGGATGCCGCTGGCTCATGCCGGATGGTTCCGTCGCTGAATGCTACGCCGAAACCGTCGCAGAGCGTGTCGCGCAGAGTGCTTACCCGCATGGATTTGAGCATCATTACTGGCGGCCCGAACTACTGCACGAACCATTGCAGCTAACCTCACCCTCGCGCATCTTCCTTGATAGCATGAGCGATCTCATGGGCCATTGGGTCAGTAACGAGGAAATCGAAGCGGTTTTGGATATTTGCGCGAAAGCGGACTGGCATCAATTTCAGTTGCTAACCAAGAATGCGCCGCGCCTGCTGCAATTCCAGTTCCCGCCGAATGTCTGGGTTGGTGTCAGTGCGCCTCCAACCACAATGTTTGGCAAAGATTTATCACTGGCTCAACAGGAACGCATGGTCAGCCGCATGATGGATGTCTTGCAGCAGGTCGATGTGCCTGTTCGCTGGATGAGTATTGAACCCCTGAGCTTTGATATAGGGCCGCTGCTGCGGGGAAGCAATTTGCAGTGGGGGGTTATTGGCGCAGCCACCAATGGCCCGAAGGCGTACCAGCCTGAGCCAGAGTGGGTTGAAAATGTACTGGATGTTCTGGATGCGGAAGGGACAAAAGTGTTCTTCAAAGGCAATCTGGATTGGGAACCGTGGCGGGAGGAGCTTCCAATCCAGTCAAGAGTCAGAATCCCGGAAGTTTCGGCGGCTGTACAGCCTTAGCGACCCTATTCCAGAATTTGTTGCCGAGTGGATGCTTACTTGCGTAGATGAGGCTATAGACCTCAGCGTTTCTCGAATTCTTTACAGGTATGTGCTCCTCCTCTATCTCGATCTTGTAGCCGAATCTTGCCAGATTAGAACGATAAAAATCGATTAGGGCTTGACGTCGTTGAGCCGGACTCTGCTGCGGATCATAGATTGTTTTCCACTCATCAGTGCCAAAAAACTGATGTAACTTCGCTTCGTTCCCTCCTGATCCGATAACTCTAACAAGGCCACTTGTTGAGAAGTTGATTATCAAATCCATACGGTCAATTGCAGCCAACTTCTTCACAGTTTCCCAATGTAGTTCTAAACCTTCTGGGTCTAGGAATGCATAATTTAGGCTAGGCCATCTTCCCTCACTCCGAGCAAGCCGATCTTTCTGCTCGATAGATTCGCATACCACATTGACAATCTCATTGACATCGGCTTGGTAAAGTGTAACTGTGCTAGCTAACGGGCTAACGGAAATTCGTTCTGATAGTGCTAGCCACAAGTCTGGTTCTTGTTCATTGTATTCATTAAGGACAAATTCAGTTGGTGGATATTTAGCTGTAAGAGCAATCAGTGGAGAACCAAGAACTATCGTGCTACCTATTCGATTTTTTCCGGGTCCGGCTTGCAAATCAATATACCGCAGAGCAGACCAGTCCTTTTCCTTCATTGCTCCGTTAGCTATCTCTAGGTAGTACTCTAAAGCTTTGAACTTGAGTTGAGCATGATAATGCGATTCTCGGATGGCAAGACCATCTTCTTCGGGAGTAAGAAACTTGGTGGGATCGAGCATATCGACTTCCAATTCGAGTAAAGAATCTTCAAGAAATATACCCAGTAAGACGCAATAGTTGCGAAAAACCCTTGATCAGCGATTAGCCCTACTGGTCTTTCTACATACAACAAATTGTCGGGCGGCTCGCTTCTCTGAACTGTTCGTCTATTCTCTTTCAGGCAGTGGATCATCCGCCAGCGATCCATAAGTCGCATTCACGAAGTCTTCCCATTCTTGCTGCGATGACTCTGGCTTGGTGCGGAATGTGATCACAACTTCGCCATCCACATTGCGAACCCCGACAGGTACTTCCAGCTTGAGCATCCCATCTTACCCGATGTGGGTGTCGATTCGGATTGTTTCCAGTGATTGTGCCATAGGTGACCGCCCTTCTTACCTCAATGCCGTGTAGGAGGATTATACCTCCCCCGGAACCGCCTCCACCACCACCTCCACCGCCCCCAGCCGATCCCGCAGACGCGCCGGGATCAGCGGCGTGATCCCCGTCAACTCCTCCCCCGTAAACGGTCGCAGCAGCCCCACCGCCCCCACGTACACAGCCAGCGCGCCGATCACCGCCAGCGGCACGCTGATCATGGATAGCCCATAGGCCGCGCCGCCCATCAGCGCCGCCGCCGTGACCGGCTTCCACAGGGTGCGAAGCCAGTTCACTGGGCCGAGCGCGCGCCGCAGCACGATGTAAAACAGGATCAGCAGCAGCAGCTCAGAGAAGCTGGTAATGATCGCCGCTGCCGGGTAGCCGTTCGCCACCCGGGGGATGAAGATCACGTTCGCCGTCAGGTTGAAGGCAACCCCCGCCACGAACGTCCACGTCAACGCCCGCTGCTCGTTCACCGCGATCACCACGTAGTTCGTTACACTGTTGATCCACCCGATCGGGATGCTCAACACAAATAGCTGAAGCGCAATCGCGCCGTGCGGCAGGAACTCCGCGCCGCCTAATAGCCCTACGAGAAAGTGCCCCAGCAGGATCGTCACCACCACCACCGGCAGCGAAAACAGCGTCAGCAGTTTGACGCTCAGGATGTAGCTGCGCAGCAGGGCGGGGCGATCTTCGGCGGCCTGGCGGCTCATCACCGGGAACAATGCCTGCGTGAAGAACGCCGGGATGATGTTCAGCGCATCGACCCACTTGTAAGCCACGCTGTACCACCCCACCACCGTATCGCCGCGCATCGCCTCCAGCAGGATCACGTCCACCCGGAAGAACAGCGTCGCCAGCAGGTGATTGAGCATCAGCGGGAACGACTCTCCGCGTGCCATCTTCTGAATCGCCGGGTCGAAGGTCAAGCGCGGCGTGAAGAACATCCGCGTGGTCAGCGTGTAGAGGATGATCAGCGTCACCGCATTGACTACGATGCTCACGCCCGCCAGCCCCACGATCCCGAATCCAGACAGCAGCGCCAGCACGCCCAGCACCGCCACCAGCATGGTGCTGACCGTCTGGGTCGCGGCGGGGACTTCGGCCTTCTCGTAGGCATAGAACAGGGCGGTGAGTCCGGTGCTCATCGTGGAGAGGAACAGCCCCCCGTACAGCAGCCACAATGCGAGAATAGTATCGTGCGTCAGCGGCGGATCGATCAACGCCTGCCGCGCCTGAATGAACCCGAACAGCAGCGGCACGCCGATCACCGCCAGACCCACGCGCAGCAGGCTGGTGTTGGCGAGGTACTTATTGGCGTTGTCGCGGTCGCGCGAGACTTCCCGCGTGAGCAGCGTGTTCAGCCCGAAGTTCGAGAAGATCTCGAACCAGCCCCAGATCGCCACCGCGTAGTAATACTTGCCCGACCCCTCCGGGCCGAGCACACGCAGCATGATGAAGGCGAACGCGAACTGAATCCCCCGGTTGAACAGGTTGAGCACAATCGGCGCGAGGGAGTTCTTGGCAACGCGCCGCACCGCGCTCGATTCGTCGCCCTCTTCCTTATAAGCGTAACGCCACAGCCACACCCCGAACATAAACACGATCAGCATCCCCGCCATGAAGGACGCGAACCCACCATAGCGCACGCTGTCCGGGCTGTACTTCATGCGGATCGTCCACTCGCCCGGTTCCAGCATCACGCCCCGGAAGTTGCCATCCACCAGTTGCAGCGGGATTTCCTTCTCGGTGTTCGGATCGCTGTTCCATGTGCGCATCCACGCGCGCCAACCGGGATACATGCTGTCGCCCACCACCAGCCATACGGGTTCCTCGGCCTGCACGTCAATGGAGAGTTCGTTCGGCGTGTAGGCGGTGATCGTGGCGGGTCGCGCCACCCCCCGGTAGCCCGGATACTGATCCTTGGTCGCCTCGTATTCCCCCTGCGGCAGCGAGACGAACACGTTGCGCCGCACATCGACTTCGGGCAGCTTCAACGCCTCGGCGAAGCCGCCTTCAGGATACGCGACGGCGCTGTAGGCGGGCAGCGTGAACGCCCGCCATGCCACGTCGAGGTTCTCGTAGATCAGCACCGCGTCATCCTGATACGCCAGTTGATACTGGCTGTCGTCGATGGGCGTTTCGCTGATGAGGTAGCGCACGCCCAGTACGTCGAGCAGCGGCGAGTTGAGCGCATCCGCGTGATCACTGTACAGCGGCGCGATGCGGTTGTAGGGGAGGTCGGTCTGCGGCTGAAGGATACTCATGAAGTCCGCATACTGGGCCGGGATCAGGCTGTCGTAGCCGCTGATCTCCTGCAATCCGTTCCGCCAGCCGAGGTTGCTGTTCATCGTATCCGCGCCGGGGATTTCGTAGATTGCATACCGCCACAGGTACGGAGTCCAGTCGGCAGGCGGCGTATCCGAGTTCCGCCCCAGGATCGTATCCGTTTGCAGCCGCGCGATGGCGGGTGGCGTGACCTCCAGCAGATGCCGATCCGCCGACGGGTTGAACCCGGTTATCGCCACGCCCAGATCGACGATCACCGCGAGAATCGCCAGCGGCTTCCACACGGGCCGCCACCCAAAGCGTTTGATGCGGACATCGGTGGATGCCATCCGCAGCGTGATCCCGGTGAGGATCAGCATCACTGCGAGGATCAGCGCGTTGCCTGCCTCGTAGCTGTAGAACGCACGCCCATCCGGGAATGCGCCGGGAGCCTTCGCCAGTCCCTCGAACACGCGTTGAACTGTTCCCTCAATCGCGCCATAGATCACGCGGCTCACGATCACACCGAGGGCGATCACCCCGCCGCCGATCAGCGTCACCCACCCGGTGATCGAGATCCACGCCCTGTGTGCCTGGGAGGTGCGGGAGGCGATTAGCGGCCCGGTGGCTGGCTGGTGAAGCTCCTGCACCAGGTCGGCCCCGAAGCCCGCCAGCACCGCCACGCTCAGAGTCAGCGGCCACACCCACCGGAACGGTGAGTGCGACTGGTTAATAAACGGAAGCCCGTAGTACAGCAGCGCATACGTCGGCGTGCCGAAGATGAACGAGAGCGAGAGCAGCGACAGCACCCCGAAGATCAGCCGGTACGATCTGCCCGGAGCCTCCGCGCCGATGTGCTTCGGCGGGGGCACACGCCGTTCCCCGGCTTCGGGGGGCTTGACCACCCGCCCCGCGATCCAGTGCCCGACCGCGATGGCAGCCAGCGCCAGCGCCATGATCCCCAGATACGCCCCGCCCTCGACGTAGTTCTTGATCCCCCAATCCGTGTTGTTGATCGCATCCCCGGCGGCGTTGACCGTCACCGGAACCATGCGCCACTGAAACACATCGAAGATTGCGTGGTGAGTCGGGTTGCCAAAGAAGTTCGGCATCAGGAAGGCCAGCAGCCGCCGCGCCGGGAACGCCCAGCCGATCACCTGATCGTAGCTCGCCGCCCCCTGCCGGAAGCTCCGCGCGGCCAGTTCGTAGGCGGGCGCAAGCTGAATCGCCCCCAGCGCCAGCCCCAGCACCATCATTGCGATCAGCCAGCCGACGCGCCGCGCCATCCGGGGCCACAGATCGGGCTCCTTCCGCGTCGCAATCGCCCCGCCGATCACCCGCCATGCCGCATAGAATCCCGTCACCAGCAGCGTGAAGTACAGCGCCTCGACGTGTCCCCCCAGCGCCGCCATCCCCAGCCCCAGCGCGCCGAGCGCCACCCACGGGATCGATGCAGGCTGGCTTCCGAATGCCCGCCCCTGCCGGATCGTCAGTTCGACCATCGCCAGGATGAACGGCAGCCACGCGGCAGTAGCGAGGAT
>JAHEME010000215.1 GCA_024643825.1 Chloroflexota bacterium
CCAGAAGCGGATCGCCGTGGTTGGAGTCTCTCGCAATGAAGCTCAGACAGCCAACGGGATCTACCGCAAGTTTCGGGATAGCGGCTATGAAGTCTTTCCGATCAATCCCAACGCAGCCACTTTAGAAGGCGATCCCTGCTGTCCCACCGTCAAAGATGTTCCCGGCGGAGTCGATGGTGTCATAGTCGTCACCAGCCCGGAGATCACCGAGCAGGTGGTGCAGGATTGCATCGAAGCAGGCGCGTCAAGAATCTGGATGCACAACAATACACTGCTTCCATCCAGCGCATCAGAGACGGCTGTCGCTGCCTGTCAGGAGCACGGCATCTCGGTGATCGCGGCAGGCTGCCCGATGATGTTTCTCAACCCGGATATCGCCCATGCCTGCTTTGGTTGGATGCTGCGGGTAACAGGGCGTCTCTCATAGGATTTAGCATGGCACAGAGCACAGTTCAATTCGATCATGGGGCTGCGGCAGTCAGCGTCCCAACCGGGACTCTACTGATCGAAGCCGCGCACCAGGCTGGTGTAGAAATCGGCCAGCCCTGCGGGGGGCAGGGTCGCTGCGGACGTTGTGCGGTGCAGGTTACATCAGGATCAGTTCGGCGCCGCAGTACGCTTCGCCTTTCACCGGAGGATGTGGAGGCAGGATTCGCGCTGGCATGTCAGGCGGTGGTCGAAGCAGAGGATGTCGCTGTCTTCGTACCGCCGCAGGAGGAAATCCAGCGTCATCTGACCACAGATCGAGTCGCTGCCGAAGTGCAGGCCCCTACCGGGTACGCTGCCGATACGATGCAGACCATTCGGCGTGTCAGCCTGACGCTTACCCCGCCCAGTCTGGATGACCAGACCGACGATTGGAGCCGATTCCAGACGGGTCTGCGTCAGCAGATGGGTGCCGAAAAGGTGGAGGTTTCCCTGCCACTTCTTCGGCGGCTGGGTGGCATACTCCGTCAGGGCAACTGGCGCGTCACTGCGATCATGGATCGCTCCAACGGCATATCGCGCCTCATTGATGTGAGCCCCAATCTGACCCCGGACACCGCCCCGGTCTGGGGCATTGCCATCGACATCGGCACAACCACCGTTACGGTGTGGCTGGTCGATCTCATCAGCGGCAAGGTGGCCCAGCAAATCAGCGAATACAACAATCAGATCGCGCGGGGCGAAGATGTCATCTCCCGCATTATCGCATCCGGCAAGGATGGCGGGGACGAGATGCAGCGGCTGGTGATCGAGACAATCAATGAACTGATCGATACTGCCTGCATTCGCCAGAAGATTCTGCCGCACGCGATTATGAAAGCGACCGTAGCGGGCAACAGCACCATGATCCATCTGCTGCTGCGCATCCCGGCAGAAAACATTCGATTGGAGCCGTTCGTTACGGCGGTCAATCACCCGCCTGTGTTCCACGCCCATGAACTGGGTCTCGATGTTTGCCCGGATGCCCTGGTGGATTGCCTGCCCGGTGTCGCCAGCTACGTAGGAGCTGATATTTCTGCGGGGGTGCTCTCATCGGAGATCACCGAATCAGATCAGACCACTCTGTTCATTGATGTTGGAACCAATGGAGAGATCGTCCTCGGTTCAAGTGAGTGGCTGGTGACCTGTGCCTGCTCTGCTGGCCCGGCGTTTGAAGGGGCAGGTGTACTTCACGGGATGCGCGCCAACAAAGGCGCAATCGAAGAATGCTGGATCAATGGGGCCACTTATGAGCCGACCTATCGCGTGATTGGCGGAACACGTCCGCGTGGGCTGTGTGGTAGTGGGTTGATCGCACTGCTGGCGGAGATGTTCCTCACCGGGGTGGTCGATAAAGCAGGCCATATCAACCTGACCATTCCCACGTCGCGCGTCCGTGAAGGCGAACATGGCCCGGAATATGTCGTTGTCTGTGCGGAGGATGCGCAGGATGGCCGCGATATCGTGATTACCAATGTCGATATTGATAATCTCCTCCGCGCCAAGGCCGCCATCTATGCCGGGTTCCTGGTATTGGCGGAGAGCGTCGGCATTCCGCTGGAGAGTGTCGAACGTGTGTTGATCGGCGGTTCCTTTGGCAAGTACATCAATGTCGAGAAGGCCGTAGAAATCGGCTTGCTGCCAGATATTCCCTGGGATCGTTTCTCGTTCCTGGGGAACACCTCGGTCAAAGGGGCATATCTCGCGCTGCTCGATTGCCATCAGCGAGATCGCGTCAAGGAAATTGCGGCGCGCATGACCTACATTGAGCTGTCTTCGGACAACACCTTTTACGAGGCGTTCATGTCCGCTTTGTTCCTGCCACATACCGACCTATCGCGCTTCCCATCCGTAGAAGCGATGATGGTCACAGGGGGGTAAGAGTATGTACATCATCGGTGAGAATATTCACATCATTTCCGACAAAGTCAAAGAAGCCCTGAAGGAACGTGATGCAAAATTCTTCCAGGCGCAGGCGGTCAAGCAGGTCGAAGCGGGCGCGCAGGCGCTTGACCTCAACCTGGGGCCGCGCAAAAAGGACTGGGAAGAAGTCTTCCCCTGGATGGTAGAGACCGTCGAGGCGGTGGTTGATGTCCCGCTGAGCTTCGATAGTACCAACATTCTCGGCATTGAAGCCGGGCTGAAGAAGATCACCAAAGCCCAGCCGATCATCAACTCAACCTCGGCGGAGCCGGAGAGGTTGGAGAAGGTTCCCCTGCTGGCGAAGCAGTACAACGCGCGCCTGATCGCCCTCACGATGGGGTCAAGCGGAATCCCGGTTGGTGCCGATGAGCGTGTGAACATCGCCATTGAAGCGCTGATCCCACGCATGCTGGAGATCGACTACCCGATCAGCGATCTGATCATCGATCCCCTCGTCCTGACCGTCTCCGGGTGCCAGGAATACTGCCCCCATCTGATTGAGGCAGTTCGGACCCTTCAGGTCATATGGGACCCGCCGCCCTCGATCTCAGTCGGCCTGTCCAATGTCTCCAACGCGGTTCCCGTAGAAAACCGTCCGCTCATCAACCGCGTCTATGGCGCTATGTTGATGGGGGTGGGTCTGCAAATGATGATCGCCAATCCTCTGGATGAGGATCTAAAGACGGTGATCCGCATCATCGAAGAGCGTGATACCAGTACGGCTGTCGGGCGGCTGTATCTATCTCTGCATGACCACATCGCTGCGATGGAAGAACCGCAGATCGACGATGTGGACATGGACGATCCTGAACAGGTCGCCATCTGGAAGACCGTACAGATTCTGCTCAACAAGG
The DNA here is from genome assembly GCA_024643825.1 of Chloroflexota bacterium. Classification (GTDB taxonomy): domain Bacteria; phylum Chloroflexota; class Anaerolineae; order Aggregatilineales; family UBA3940; genus JAHEME01. The sequence goes on from JAHEME010000215.1 coordinate 3,243, forward strand.
TGATCTACGCCGATTCCTATTTGCAGCAGGCGACAATGGCGTAAGCATAATTCTCAACCAACCGTAGGGGCAGGCCGACTAGCATCCGCAGGATGCCACCTGCCCAAGGAGCATCTTCCATGCCAGGATTTACACCCGGTCGACGGTGGCAGCCACCGTTTAGCCCGTTCAAACGAGAGCCGTTTGGAACCCGCGTCCTGATCAGTCTGGAGAAGGCGGTCAAAGGTCCCCTGTTTGGCTGTCGCATGTGCGGCAACTGCCTTCTGCAAGAGACGGCCTTCATCTGCCCGATGGAGTGCCCGAAGGGCGTACGCAATGGCCCGTGCGGTGGCTCCACCCCGGAGCAGTGCTACGTAGATTCCACCCGTCCCTGCATGTGGTACGAAATCTACGACCGTGCCTTCAAGATGGGCCGTGAAGAAATCCTGCTGGAAGTCCTCCCCCCCCTTGACTGGGATAAGGTTGGCGGCGAGACATGGGCCGATGTCTGGCATCAGGTGCAGGATGTCGGCGTCCGCCGCTTTGCCGGGGGCATGCTCTCCCGCGATGTCCACACACGCGCGGAGACCTGGGATTCGGTGTTCCGCCCGGTGCGCCAGCCCGCCTGGTGGCAGGGTGATTCCGAATACCACGCCCCGAAAACCGAAGAACCCGTCTCCGAACTGGAGCGCAGATTGCGTGCAGGCGAGTTCGTAGTCACCGCCGAAGTAGCCCCACCGTTGAGCACCGCCATCGGCGCGCTCACCCGCAACGTTGAGATGGTCAAGCCCTATGTGGCTGCCATCAACTTCACCGATAGCCCCTCCGCCACCGCCCGCATGTCGAGCCTCGCATGCAGCACGCTGGCTGTTCAGAATGCCGCCGAACCCGTGATGCAGATCGCTGCCCGCGACCGCACACGCACCAGCATTCAGGCCGATGTGATCGGAGCCAGTGCGCTCGGAATTCGCAATATGCTCTGCCTCTCTGGCGATAGCTCCCGCATGGGGCCTGCCCCGATGGGCCGCAGCGACATCATCGATCTCGACTCGGTGCAGATGCTGTGGATGATCCGCCGCATGCGCGATGAGAGCATCTACCTCGACGGGCGTAAGATCAAGTACCCGCCGAATGTGTTTCTCGGTGCGGCGGCATCCCCATTCGCCTCGCGCCCTGAGTTCCAGGCGCTGCGCGAGCAGAAGAAGGTCAACGCGGGGGCGCAGTTCTTCCAGACCAACCTGGTCTACGATCCCGACGGCCTCGAAGTATGGCTCAACGAATTAGCCAAGCGCGACGTGCTGGATAAGATCTTCATCCTGATCGGCATCACCCCGCTGAAGACCCTCAAGATGGCTGAGTACATGCACCACGAAGTCCCCGGAGTCACCGTCCCGGAACCGATCCGCAAGCGGCTGGCTGCCGCAGGCGATGGGCAATCCGAGGAAGGCGTGCAGATCGCCCTCGAACTCATCGAAACCATCAGGGATAAGCAGGGCGTCAGCGGAATCCACATCATGGCTGTTGGCTGGGAAGACATCGTCCCGCGCATCGTCACCGAAGCCGGGATGCTCCCGCCAGATTTCGCCGATCCCGCCCCCACCGATCTCGAACCCGCACATGCATAGAGGGATAGTCAATGAAGCTCGCGATCAGCGGTAAGGGCGGCGTAGGCAAGACCACGGTTTCCGCGCTGCTGGCCCAGGTCTACGCCGATCTCGGACGTGACGTCCTCGCAGTCGATACCGATCCGTCGCCGTGTCTGGCGGGTGCGCTCGGCTTCCCCGATCACGTGCGCTCCCAACTCCACCCCATCTCCGAGATGGACGCACTCATCGAGGAGCGCACGGGCGCGAAGCCCGGCACGGTGGGCGGATTCTTCACCCTCAATCCCCGCGTCGATGACCTCCCGGAACGCTTCAGCGTCCTGCACCGAGGGGTCCGTCTGCTCGAAATGGGTTCCGTCGATCTCGGCGGGTCGGGCTGCATCTGCCCGGAGAGCGCCATGCTCAAGACCCTGTTCACCCACCTGATGTTCCGCCGCGACGACATCCTGATCTTCGATATGTACGCAGGCGTCGAGCATCTGGGGCGCGCCACCGTCGATTTCGTCGATGCCATGATCATCGTCGTCGAACCCACCCGCCGCAGCCTCGGCACGGCAGCGCAGATCAAGAAGCTCGCCCACGACATCGGGTTGACGCGCCTGTGGCTGGTCGGGAACAAAGTCCGCGACGAGGCCGAATCGTCCTTCCTCGAAGCCGAGACCCCCGGCATCCCCCTGCTGGGATTTCTCCCCGCCGATCTCGCCGTGCAGGAGGCCGACCGCCTGGGCGTGCCCGTATTCGATCACGTCCCCGCGCTGCGCGATTCCGCACAGACCATCGCCGCGAAGCTCACCCAATCCATCGCACATTCCATCAAGGACACACCATGACCACCACCATCGCACTCGCCGGAAAAGGCGGGGTCGGCAAGACGACCATCGCCGGGATGACCATCAAGTACCTTGCTCGGAATCAAACGGGCGCGATCCTTGCCATTGACGCCGACCCCAGCAGCAACCTCAACATGGTGTTGGGCCTTGACCTCGATTGGACGGTGGGCGACATCCGCGAAGACCTGTACCTGC
>JAHEME010000216.1 GCA_024643825.1 Chloroflexota bacterium
GGACACCATGAATCTCTTTCAAAGATCCATCGTACGTTTTATCCCTGCCTTGGTAACGATCATTGCGGTTAGTTCCTGTGCAGCCGTGGTCGTTCAGCGGCAAACCCAAATGCGCGGCGCACTTAACGGCTTTCCTTCCCTGGATGCTCCTGCGCGTGTCCCGATTCTGGGGGTAAACGCGGATCTCACCCAGTACGAGGAAGCGGCCCTCAATGAGAATCTTGATCAGATCAAAGAAACGGGTTTCTTCTGGGTGCGTCAAACCTTCTCCTGGAATGCCATCGAACCTACTCAAGGCCAGTACGACTGGGCAGTGTATGATGCCATTGTTAAAGTAGCCAATGCACGGGGGCTGCATCTTGTCGCTGTATTGGCAGAATCGCCAGCATGGGCGGCTTCTACGCTTGAGTCGCCACCAGACGATCTTGCCGAATTCTCTGCCTTCGCCGCCGCTGTTGCCAGCCGGTATGGGGATCGCATTGACGCATATCAAATCTGGGACGAGCCGAATCTAAGCAGCGGTTGGGGCGGGCGTCCTCCCAGCGCGATTGAATACACTGCTTTGCTGGAAGCCGCCTATCAGCCTATTCACGCAGCAGACGGGCAGGCTCTGGTGCTTACTGCCGGGCTTGCTCCGACCATCGAGGCCGGGCCAGATAATCTGAGCGATCTCTTATTTCTTCGCGCACTTTACGAAAATGGCGCGGCTCCGTTCTTCGATGGAGTCGCAGGAAAGCCCTATGGATTTGATACAGGGCCTGAGGATCGGCGGGTAAATGCCAATCTATTAAACTTCTCGCAGTTCATTTTGCTGCGCGAAGAAATGGTTAAACAGGGAGATTCCGCGAAGCCGCTGTGGGGAACCAACTTCGGCTGGAATGCCCTGCCGACTGCCTGGACTGGCCGCCCTTCCCTGTGGGGATTAACTACGGCACAGACACAGGCTGAGTGGGTTGTAAATGCCTATCAGCGGGCGCTAAACGAGTGGTCGTGGTCTGGCGCATTGATACTGGAAAACTGGCAGCCGCCGCGAGATACATCCAACGATGATCCGCACTGGGGGTTCGCACTGCGTGATCAGGATGGAGTGCTAGGTGCCACCGCACAAGCTCTGCACGATCATAGCCATTCTTTTAATGACACTCTCTGGCCCGGTTTGTATTCGGCTTCGACGCCTTTGGCCCGTTACAGCGGCCAATGGGAGTTTTCCGATCTTGGCGCGGATATTGTGGAAGATGGAAACAGTGTGGTGGATGTTCCCTTCACAGGGGATAGTATGGGCATCATTGCCCGACGCGATCACTATCGAGCATCTTTGTACGTCACAGTTGATAGGGCACCATCGAGTATTCTTCCCCAGGATGAGCGCGGAGCTTACGCGGTTTTAACTTCCCCAGATTATCAACCCAATGTTGAAGTGCTCCCGCTTGCTGGCAATCTGACCCCTGCGGAACCTCATCAAGCCCATATTGAAGCAGATCGCGGTTGGGATCAATGGGCCATTGCTGGGTTTGTCGTGGGACACAAAACTCACACTCTCCCATATGACGCTCTGATCGTGCTGCTCACCGCCCTTGCTTTGGCTGGGACTATGGCAGATCTTCGAGCAAGGGGGGCAAACCGTCAACAAACAGGATATACGATTGTTGAGATGTTACGAGATCGTGCCAGCGAGGGCGTACACCTCGCCCTGAGTGTAATGGCAGCCTGTGCTCTCTGGCTTGGGGCGGCGATTACCTGGGGGGGCGTGATGCCTTCCTTACTTCGCCGTCTGGGGGATGGGCCTTCGCTGCTGCTTACCGCGCTTACCGCAGGGGTGTTCTACTATTCCCCCTGGTTGATCCTCACCATCATCGCATTGATAGTCCTGTTTTTGTTGATCTATGCTCGACTGGACATCGGGCTGGCATTGATCATGCTCTTCACGCCCTACTATCTTCTCCCCCGCCCTCTGTTTGATCGTGCCCTCAGCCTGGTTGAGGTGATCAGTCTGCTCGTGCTGCTTGCATGGAGCATTCGAGTAGTGGGGGAGCGTCGCCGTAAGGGGTGGCCCCGTCTTACTGAACTCTATCAACAGATGACATCGCTGGATAAAGCGGTCAGCCTCTTTGTGGCAGCAGCTTTTGTTTCTATAAGCTGGGCAGAGTTGAAGGGAGTAGCTGTCACAGACCTGCGCCAGATGGTGATTGAACCAGTGACCATGTATCTGGTCTTACGCACAATCCCGATGACTCAAAAAGCTAGGTGGCGTATCATCGATCTGTTGATTCTGACGGGTGTCATCGTGTCACTGATCGGTTTTTACCAGCTTGCTACAGGAACCGACCTCATCACCGCAGAAGCAGGAATCTCGCGAATGCGGAGTGTCTTCGGAACTCCCAACAATCTGGCGCTGTATCTTGGCCGCCTTATACCGATTAGCGTGTCGGTCGTTTTGATCGGCAGTCAGCGGATTCGACGTTGGTTGTATATGGTTGCCAGTGTGTTGATGACCGTAGCGGCAGTCTTCACGTTCTCGAAAGGCGCACTGCTACTGGGTCTGCCCGTTGGCCTTGCGCTGGTCGTGATCCTGTGGGCAGGTAGGCGTGGCTTAATCGCCGTGGGGGTCGGATTTGGTGCATTGGCTGCTTCACTGATCCCCCTATCACGCTATCCACGCTTTCAAAGCCTCTTTGAATTCGATACGGGTTCGAGCTTCTTTCGGGTGCAGTTGTGGCAAAGCACATTTCGTATGCTGTCCGATCACCCGATTACCGGGGTTGGACTAGATCAGTTTCTATATCAATATCGCGGTCACTACATCCTCCCGGTCGCGTGGGAACAACCCGACCTCAGCCAACCGCACAACTTCCTGCTCAACTACTGGATTCGGCTGGGAATTGTCGGGCTTGCAGCGGGCATCTGGATTCAGATTGCATTCTGGCGTATTGCGTGGCGGGCACAAAAGAAGTTCCAAAATACAGATTCGGCAATGCGCGCCCTCGCCGTCGGTTTGATGGGGAGCATGGCAGCGTTCATCGCGCATGGCATGGTTGACGAAGTGCATTTCGTGATCGATCTTGCCTTCATCTTCTACATGACTCTGGGTTTGATTCATCAGATGAGCAAAGAGGGAAACACAAACCCCATAATGAGAGAAGCCCCAGTCCAGATCGACTGAGGCTTCTGTTCTCTGGTACGTCATCGAGCATTTTTTGTCACATGCGAGATGAACGGAAATGGTCACAAAACGTGTGACAAAATGCGCATTAAGGGACTTTCCTCTGTTGTTGCTATCCGCCTGCCACTGAGGGGATAATCGATAGTCGGTCACCCTCTTGAAGCACCTTCGAAGCCTCAGCAACCTCATCATTCACAGCCAGAATCGCTTCGAGTTCCTCGTTCACTTGCAGAACGTCTAACACCGTTTGCACATCGCTGCCGGGCGGCAGATCCATTTCCAGCCTATCAACGATCTTGCCCTCGCGGTGACGCAGGATGGAATACAGCCGCACGGTGATGTGAACTTTTTGCTCGGTGCTAATCGAAGATAGCATCCAGTTCCTCATCAGGTACGTCGAAAACGGCATTTGTGGGTGGAAGCTGCTCGCGTGTCATCCATTCAGGCAGTCGGTCGTCCGCTTTGGTGAAACCCGCTTTGTGATTAAACTCGCGTTCCAGCAAAATCGCTTCGCGCCCCAATTCTTTGAGATAATCCGTGCTTACATCCCAACCATATCGCCCTTTGATCAGGTCGGGGATGATCGTGGCATCCAGCGCAAATCCGAAGCCACCCATGATGCACGCCCCCAGCGAGTCATAGCCCGCCATGCTGTACTGCGTATTGCGAGAAAGCTCTACTTGAATGGTCGGGTCGAGATGATCGACTTTGGCGCGGATCGTGAGGCCGCTGGTGTGATCCCCGCCTTGCGGGGAGGTTGCGTATGTTACCCCAGTCCCTTTGATGGCGCGGGGATCATATGCTGAAAGAGCCTGATTCTTAACCACGGGGACACGCTCAACGCCGAGAGTCTTGCCTGCATACCCGGCTCCACTAGCAATGATCCGACCCAGGGGAGTCCCCGTGCGAACCTCCTCCATCAGTTCCATTGCACGCTGATGATCGCCGAATTCCATGTAGCCAGCTTCGGCAGCAACGCCGATGGCTGCACCTGTGTCGATGGTATCCATGCCCATATCATTGGCGATGTCATTCATACGAGCGATGGCATCAGGATCGTTGATTCCCAGATTCGATCCCATCAGTCCGATGGTCTCGTATTCCAGGGGCGTTACCAGCGTCTCACCATCGCTCCCTGCGTATACATTGGAACATTTGATGATGCAGCCAGGCATGCAGGCATGGGAAACTTCCCCTCCACGAGCTGAATTGAGATCGTGAATTGTCTCCCCGCTGATCTTCTCTGCGTCTTCAAACTGCCCCTGAGAGAAGTTACGTGTGGGGATTCCGCCAAAAGTGTTCGCCATCTTGACCATTGCGGCTGTGCCGTAGAAGGTATAAATCTGGCTGGTTTGTGGATGTTCCTGAAGACGTTTGATATAACGCTTCGAGGCATCTTTGAACAAGACTGGATCGACGAGATCGGGTTGATTGCTACGGGGGCAGTTGAATACGATTGCTTTTAGATGCTTTGATCCCATGACCGCACCCAGCCCGCCGCGCGCCGAGATGCGTGTTAGGTTGCGATCTTTGTCAATGTGCGTGATTCCCGCTGTCATATACAGACGCTCCCCAGCAGGGCCAATCGCCGAGATGCCAATTTTCGGATCAAATCGGTCGATGAGAGCAGCGGTTGTATCTTGCAACCCCAGACCCACGAGGTCATTTGCATCTTCTAGGCGCGCCCCATCTGCGTCAATGTAAAGTATCTTCCAACTATCATCATCGGGTGGCCCGCCCTCAAGAACAAGGGAGTGAATGCCAAGCCACACCATCTTTAGCCCAGTTGTGCCGCCTGCATTGGCTTCTTTTACCCCGCCAGTGAGTGGACTCTTACCACCAATCGAAATGCGGTCGCAACTAGAAAGCATGTGCCCCACTAGCAATCCCGGAGTCCATATCAACTTGTTGGATGGGCCGAGGGGGTCACACAAAGGAGGAACTTCATCAAGTAAGAATCGAGCCACAAGTGCTCGACCGCCGAGGGTCTGCCATCCCTGGGGGATATCTTCATATGCAACTGTGCCAGTCTGGAGGTTTACGCGTAGGACTTGCATTGCGGGCTAATCTCCCGTGAAAGTACTGAATGGATAAGGGGCCAAGCATGATTTGCGATGAATTTGCCATAAGAATATCTTGCCAATCGCAATTGAGGCAAACTGGTTTGGCTCACTGACGCCATATTGAACCACCTGCTTCTTCCGTCCTTTGACCTACCGCATATGCGCAAGATCGCTGGGTATCGTGACAAATCAGGCACAAACTATTCGCAAAAGACAACCGGGATCATTCCATGTGGGTAAGATGAGGCACTTCTGAAATCTCCAATGATCAGTGATGTACAAAAAGGAACTGATCATGCGATACACAACCCTACTCAGCGGGAGCATCGTTGATGATCAGACTGGAAGCATATGGAATATTGTGGGGCAGGCTGTTAGCGGTCCTCTGGGGGGCAATCGCTGACGCCAATCATCCACAGCGATCATTTCTGGTTTTCATGGGCTGCGTTTTATCGTGATACCACGATTTACAGAACCGGGCAAAATTAGCCACGTCTCTAATGGATAAACCAATTAGGAGATGCCTAATCCAAGAGGGGAGTAGGCATCCATGAAGTCAGTCTGGAAAAGCGTTTCGTTGAGATAGGTTTCAAAGTCATCCTGCAAGAGTGGGAACT